>NZ_JBSFHA010000035.1:0-94370 GCF_053596855.1 Streptomyces sp. NPDC001617 | reverse complement strand
GTGCTTCTCGAGTAGGCCCTGTGCGCGGGGCTGTCCCGGTCGGGGGGCCGCCCCCCCGCGGGGGGGCCCCCCGCCCCTTCCGTCTGTCACGCGCCGGTCAGATCCGCTGGATCCGTACGCTGCGCAGGACGTTCGGGGACTGGGTGTCCCAGACGCCGATCACCTGGTGGCCGAAGGCGAAGGCCTCCTGGATCTGCTGGTGCAGCTGCGGGATCGGGTTGTTGAGGACCCGGAACTGACCGTTGATGCGCAGGAACACCTGCTGCGGCTGGCCCTGCAGCGGTTGCAGGATGTCGACGAAGCCGTTCGCCACGCCGGAGGCCAGCGACTGCGCCTGGACCTGCTGGATGACCTGCTGGACCACGGTCTGCGCGAGCTGCGTCAGCTGCTGCTGCGTCTGCTGCTCCTGCTGCTGCGCCTGCTGGTCCTGCTGCTGGCCGTACTGCTGCTGTTGCTGCTGCCCGAACGGCTGCTGCTGCTGACCGAGTTGCTGCAGCAGTTGGTGGAACGGCTGCTGCTGGCCGAGCTGCTGGAGCTGCGGCATCATGCCGGCGCCCGGCCAGCCGGAGGACTGTGCCTGCTGCTCCTGCGGCTGCTGTTGGCCGTAGCCCTGCTGCTGCCCGAAGCCCTGCTGACCGAACGGCTGTTGCTGGTGCTGCTGGTAGGGCGACGTGCTCGGGAACTGCTGGCCCTGCTGTTGTCCCAGTTGGCTCATCTGCGGGGTGGTGCTCATGCGGGTGTCACCTTCCCTTGATGGAGACTTGCCTTGATGGGGTCGGTCTTCGATGGTTCTGCGACACGTCAGCCCGTGACCACCAGGCCGACGATCTCGTCGTCCGAGAACCAGACCCGGACGTCGGGCCGTCCCCCCGCGAAGGCGGTGTGCACCGCCTGGCGGATCTCGGGGGACGGATGGTTGAGGTTGCGCCAGGCGCCGGCCACGAACAGCCGGATCCTGGGCGGGAGTTCACGGGGGTAGGGCAGCAGCTCGTCCCAGTACCGTTCGGCCCGGCCCGAGCCGACCGCCTGCGGCAGCAGGTGGGTGACCGCCGCCTTGATGTCGGGCCGGTTGCCGATCCGCTGCGAGGCGGGCCGGTCCGGCGCGTCCTGCTGCGGGGAGCCCGTGGCCCGCAGCGTCAGCCGGGCACGCTCCGGGGACATCGGGGGCTGGCCGGCCGCCTTCAGCATGCCCTGCAGCGCGGCCAGCGCGCCGACCACCACCGGGGAGGCGGAGGAGGTCCCGGAGAACGTGTCCGTGTACCAGGCGATCTCCTCGGGCCCGCCCTGCAGATCGCCGGGCCGGTCCCAGAAGCCACCGGTGGTCGTGACCTCGCGTCCCCAGCCCTGGGCGTCCACGCGGAAGCCGTAGTTGGAGAACGCCAGCCTCGACCGGTCCGGGCCGTGGTCGCGGCCGTGCGTGCCGGGCGGCGGCGCGCCCGCGCCGACCAGGACCGCGCCGGAGGACTGGTTGGACGGGTTGAACGGGTTGCGCCACCACGCCGGGAACTCGTCCGGGCGGCGCTCGTAGACCGCGCCGTCGAGCGACTCGGCGCCGTTGCCGGCGGCCTCCACGACCAGCACGCCCCTGGCGGTGGCGTACCGGATGGCCGCGAAGTCGTCCGGCCACCACTCGATCGCGATGTAGCCGCGCTGGTCGTCGCGTTCCGCGTACTCGAACCGCGGTCCGGGGCGGTGGAGTTCGACGAGTACGACGTCCCCGGGGCCGAGCCGGTCGGCCGCCGCGTGGATCGCGGCCGCCGTGCCGATGCCCTGGAAGGAAGCGGCCGCGGTCACCGCGTCGGGCACGATGCCGTTGACGCCGTGCTCGCCCGGGTCGCCGCCGATCACGCCGATCACGGCGGTGCCGTGATTGCGCCAGGCGAGGTCGGTCAGGGGAGTGCCGACCACGACGCCGGCGAGCCTGGCGGCCAGGTCCTCGTGGCCCAGCTGCCAGGCGCCCTCGACATCGATGATCGTCACCCCCTGACCGGACCCACCGGGCCGCTGCCATGCCCAGTGGGCGTCCACCCCCTCCGGCGCGGCGCGCAGATAACCCTGCCGGCTGCTGAAGTCCGGGGTGACCGGGGCGCCTTCCTTGAGCCGCCCGCCACCGTCCGTCACCGTCGCGGGCACCGCGCCCGGCTTCACGTACGCCGTGTCGATCCCCGGCAGCGCGGCGATCCGCGAACGCAGCTCCTGCGCACGGCTCTCGCCGCCCCGCACCCGGTAGAACAGCGCGAGGTCGGGCACGTTCTCCTCGCCCGGAACGACGGTGGACTGCTGCAGCCGCTCCTCGCTGCCGAACAGCGGCTCCAGCGTGAGCTGTTCGTCGCCGAGGAACATGTTGAGCGAGGAGACGTCGGCGCCCGCGGCCGAGCGGACCCCCTCGGCCTGGGCGCGCAGCCGGGCCTCGGGGCGGGCGACGGCGATCAGTTCCTGCTCGGTTCCTCGATAGGTGAATCCCGCTCCGTCGGGCCCGGGCCCGGATGTTCCCGGATCTTGCGGCGGCTGTACCTGGTCGCTCATCGGGTACCGCTCCCTTCGGTCCGTGCGGGTGGCCTTCCGTGCCCAACCAAGCACTCCCCGGGCACCGCGTCCAGAGCGTCTTCACCAACTCGGTTTGAAAACAAGTTGAATTGGGTAACGTGTGCAATCTGTCTCGAAGTGCGTGTCACGCCGAAATCAGGCCAAACACTGCCGAGACAACGGTCAAGTGATGGGGCAGGAGCGCAGTGAGGGCGGTGCGCCGTTCGCGCACCGCCCTCACCGACACAACCGCCGGCTCACTCCTCCGAGGACTCGTCGTCCTCCGCATCCGGCTTCGGGGGCTTCGACGGCTTCGTGCGACCACTCGGGTTGTCCCGCAGATACGACGCCGACGGGCCGTCGCCGCCGTCCGCCGTGGCGTGCCCGCCCGAGCCGGATGGGCCCGACCCGCCGTCCCGGCGGCGCAGATACCGCTCGAACTCACGCGCGATCGCCTCGCCCGACGCCTCCGGCAGCTCCGCGGTGTCCCGGGCCTCCTCCAGCGTCTGCACGTACTCGGCGACCTCGCTGTCCTCCGCGGCCAGCTGATCCACGCCCACCTGCCAGGCGCGCGCGTCCTCGGGCAGCTCGCCCAGCGGGATGCGTACGTCGATCAGGTCCTCCAGGCGGTTGAGCAGCGCCAGCGTCGCCTTCGGGTTCGGCGGCTGCGACACGTAGTGCGGTACGGCGGCCCAGAGGCTGACCGCCGGCACGCCCGCGTGCGTGCACGCCTCCTGGAGGATGCCGACGATGCCCGTGGGCCCCTCGTACTTGGTCTCCTCCAGGTCCATGCGCTGCGCCAGGTCCGGGTCGGACGTGGTCCCGCTGATCGGGACCGGACGGGTGTGCGGGGTGTCGCCGAGCAGGGCGCCCAGAATGACCACCAGCTCCACGCCCAGCTCGTGGGCGAAGCCCAGCAGCTCGTTGCAGAACGAACGCCACCGCATGGACGGCTCGATACCCCTCACGAGCACCAGGTCGCGCGGCTTGTCACCGCCGACCCGGACCACCGACAACCTCGTCGTCGGCCAAGTGATCTTGCGCACGCCGCCGTCCAACCACACCGTGGGGCGGTTCACCTGGAAGTCGTAGTAGTCCTCGGCGTCCAGCGCCGCGAACACCTCGCCCTTCCACTCCCTGTCCAGATGCGCGACCGCGGTGGAGGCGGCGTCGCCGGCATCGTTCCAGCCCTCGAACGCGGCCACCATGACCGGGTCGATCAGCTCGGGAACCCCCTCGAGCTCGATCACCCAGGCCTCCTTCCGACGTGCCCTCGCTTGACCCACCAACCTTACGGCGTCCGGCGGGGGCGCCCGCAGCCCCCTTGCACGGGGGAGTGAACGGATCACTGCCCCGTCCGAGCCCCTCGAACACCCAAGATCGCCACCCCGGACCACCCCCCGGAGCCATGATCCTCAGAGCGACGACCTGAGCCACTGCTCCACGCTCGCGATGTGCACCGTCGCCCAGGACCGCGCCGCCTCCGCGTCCCGGTCCCGCAGGGCCGACAGGATCGCCCGGTGTTCCCGCAGGGTGCGGCTGACCGCGTCCTCCTGGGTCAGGCCGCGCCAGATGCGGGCGCGGGTGGTGGGGCCGGAGAGGCCGTCGAGGAGGGAGCAGAGCACCGAGTTGCCGGAACTCTGCACGATCCCGCGGTGGAAGTCCAGGTCGCAGGCGACCAGTTCCTCCACCGACGGGGCCTCCCCGAGCCTGTCCAACTGGGCCGAGAGCGCGTCCAGTTGCTGCTCGCTGATCCGCGAGGCGGCCATCGCCGTCGCGGCCGGCTCCAGGATGCGGCGCACGGCCAGGAACTCCAGGACCGTGTCGTCGCGGTGGAAGTCGACGACGAAGCTCAGCGCCTCCAGCAGGAGCTGCGGGTCCAGGCTGGTGACATATGTGCCGTCGCCCTGCCGCACGTCCAGGATCCGGATCAGCGACAGGGCCCGCACCGCCTCCCGCAGGGAGTTGCGGGAAAGCCCCAGCTCGGAGGCGAGTTCACTCTCCTTGGGCAGCCGGTCGCCGGGGCGCAGGGCACCGGAGACGATCATGCCCTTGATCTTCTCGATCGCCTCGTCGGTGACTGCCATGGCCGGGCCTCCCTGTGGTTCACGCATGCCGTAAAGACATCCGATGTCTCACGCCATTATGGGGGTTCAGTCTGGTGAACGGGACGGCAAACGCTCAGGTCAGACCAGCGCTTCCAGGTCCACGACCACCGCCGCCTCGTCCAGCGTGGTCAGCGTCCGGTCCCGCATCAACACCCGCCCGTCCACGACGGTGTCCCGCACGTCCGCCGAGTGCGCCGCGTACGCCAGTGTCGACCAGGGGTCGTGCAGCGGCCGCAGATGCGGGGCGCCCAGGTCGAGCACGATCAGGTCGGCCCGCTTGCCCGCCTCCAGCGAGCCCAGCCGGTCGCCGAGCCCGAGCGCCCGCGCACCCTCGATCGTCGCCATCCGTACGGCCTGTTCGGCACCCACGGCCGTGGGGTCGCCGCCCGCCTTGTGCACGAGCGCCGCCTGCCGAACGGCGCCCAGCACGTCCAGCGTGTTGGAGCTGACGGCCCCGTCGGTGCCGAGGCCGACGGTCACGCCCGCGCTCAGCAGCCGCGGCACCGGCGCGATGCCGCAGCCCAGCTTGAGGTTGGACACCGGGCAGTGGGCGACGGACGTGCCGGTGCGGGCCAGTGCCGCGATCTCCGAGCCGGTGAGATCCACGGCGTGCGCGAGCAGCAGATCGGGGCCGAGCAGTCCGAGGGAGTCGAGGAGTTCGACGGGTCGCTTGCCGTACTTGACCTCGACGGTGGCGACTTCGGTGGCGTTCTCGGCCGCGTGGATGTGCAGGAGCGCCCCGAACTCCCTTGCCAGCGCCGCGATGTCGGTGAGCTGGTCGGGGGAGAGGGTGTAGGTGGAGTGCGCGAAGACGACGGGGCGGTGGCCGGGACGGGCCGGTCCACGAGCCTCCAGGTCCCGGCGGGCCCACTCCAGCCGGTCCTCGTAGGCGATGCCGTCCGGCGGCTCCGGTACGTCCATGAAGGTGGGGCCGGAGTGCAGCCGCCAGCCGGTCTCGCGGGCCGCTTGCTCGGCCGCCTCGTGGAACCAGTACATGTCGAGAGCCGAGGTCACCCCCGCCCGTACGCTCTCGGCCACCGCCAGCCGCACCGCCGCCGCCACGTTCTTCGGCGCGAGCAGCTCGGCCTCCGCGGGCAGCACCCGCTCAAGGAACCCCTGCAGGGTCACGTCGTCGGCGCGACCGCGCAGCAGGGTCATCGCGAGGTGGGTGTGCGTGTTGACGAGCCCGGGCAGGACAAGGCAGCCCGCGGCGTCCATGGCCTCCGTGGCTGTGAACCGCGCTTTCAGCTCCTCGGCCGGTCCTACGGCGACGATCTCACCCTCGTGGACGGCAACCGCCCCGTCCCGTACGACGGTTCCGGCCTCGTCGACGGTCAGTACGTCCCCGCCGTGCACCAACAGGTCGATGTTCACGCCGCACACCCCTCGGCCAGCAGTCGCAGCGCCTCCAGCGACACCACGGCACCCCGCTCGACGCCCGCCGCGACGACCTCGCGATGCGGGTCGTATCCGCCGGTGCTCTCCTCGTCGACCAGCTCGTCCGCGTTCGCCCCGTCCACGACCAGCACGCCACCGGCGACCAGGCCCCGCAGCGACGCCGTGACCAGCAGTGCGGACAACTCCATCTCGATGGCGGCGAGTCCGGCACCGTCGTAGGAGAAGAGCGGGATCAGTCCCGGCTGGAAGGCCGCCCGCGTCCAGACGATCCCCCGATGGTGCGGGGCACCCGCCTCGCGCGCCGCCCGCTGCAGCGCGAACACCGCCTCAGGGGAGGAGACCGCTGGGTACTCGGGCGGCAGCAGCTGGTGGGTGACCCCGTCGTCCCTTACGGCGGCTTCCGCGATGACGAGATCGCCGTCCCCGATACCGGGTTTCATCGCACCCGCCGTACCGAACCGCAGGAAGGTGCGGACCCCCGCGTCCGCCAGCTCCTGGAACAGCAGGATCGCACCCGGCGCACCCACCCCGTGCGAGGCCACCGTGACCGCAAGTCCCTTCCAACTCCCGCTGAACACACGGTACTCACGGTGGTACGACACCTCTTCGGCGCCGTCGAGCAGCGCGGCGACGGCGGCAGCGCGCGCCGGGTCGCCGACGACGATCGCGCGCTCGGGCAGCCCTGTGCGCGGTATTCGGGTGATGGGCAGCAGGTCCTGCGTCATGAGGCGACTCCGGTGGAAGGACGGGTACGGCGACGGCGGGCCGTCGAGAGGAACAGGGCGCCGAGCGTGACGACGTACGGCGCGGCGTCGGCCGCCTCGGCGAGACCGAACAGCAGCGCGGCGAGCAGCACACCGACGGGCGCGGCACGGCCCAGCATGACGGCCACGACGGCGATCCAGCGCGTCCCGCCGTCAGGTTCTCGGGAACGGCGGTTTCTGCGGTGCATCGGGGACCTTCCGGGGGTACGGCGAAAGAACGCTTGGCGGTGAGCGGGTGAGGGAGAGACGTGCGACGGGGCGGTGGGGGAAGGCTCAGCGTCGACAGCCGTCGCCGGATGCTGGACTGTAACACCCGTTTCCGGACACCCGCCTGACTGTCTCCCGGACCCGGTCCCGGCGTCCCGCAGGGCACTGCTGCTCGGACGCGAACTGATCGTGTGCCACGAGGAGTTGAGGAACGTGGCAGCAGTAAGGGCGCTGGCCGAAACCCCCTGGGGCACGTGAAGGGGGCGGCTCCCTGACCAAGGAACCGCCCCCTTCGACGTCGTACCGCCTACTTCTTGTCGAGCAGATCCTGCACCTTCGCCCGCACCTCGTCCGTCGCCAGCCCCCGAATGGTCAGCGTCGTCCGCCGCCGCAGCACGTCGTCCTGCGTCTGTGCCCACTCGTTGTCCCGGGCGTACACCACCTGCGCCCAGATCTCCGGAGCGTCCGGGTGGACGCGCTCGCCCAGTTCGGGGTTCTCGTTGGCCAGACGAGCGATGTCGAAGGCCAGCGAGCCGTAGTGGGTCGCCAGGTGCTTCGCCGTGTCGGCGCCCATGCGCGGCCCCGGGGCCGGATTGTCGACCAGTAGCCGATGAGCAACCGCACGCGGATTCGCGACGCCCGGCAGCGGCAGCTTCTTCGGCAGCGAGGAGATCGGCTCGAAGTCCTCGCCCAGCGGATGACCCGGCAGAGCCTCCAGCTTCTTCATGACCGTACGGCCAATGTGCCGGAAGGTGGTCCACTTGCCGCCCGCGACGGACAGCATCCCGCCACGGCCTTCCGTGACCACGGTCTCGCGCTTGGCCTTGGCCGTGTCACCGGGACCGCCCGGCAGCACGCGCAGACCCGCGAAGGAGTACGTGATCAGGTCACGGGAGAGCTGCTGGTCGCGGATGGAGAAGGCGGCCTCGTCGAGGATCTGGGCTATGTCCTTCTCGTTGACCGCGACATCCGCAGGGTCGCCCTCGAACTCCTCGTCGGTGGTGCCGAGAAGCAGCATGTCCTCCCAGGGGAGGGCGAAGGTGATGCGGTACTTGTCGATGGGGGTGGCCAGGGCGGCCTTCCAGGGGGCCGTCCGCTTCAGGACCAGGTGCGCGCCCTTGGACAGGCGGATGGACGGAGCCGCGTCCGGGTCCTCCATCCTGCGCAGGTGGTCGACCCATGGGCCGGTCGCGTTCAGCACCAGACGGGCGTTCACGCCGAACTCGTCGCCGCTCGTGCGGTCCTTCAGGTCGGCGCCCGTCACCCGCCCCTTGGTGAACCGCAGCCCGGTCACCTCGGCGTGGTTCAGGACGACCGCGCCCGCCTCGACGGCCGCACGGACCGTCATCAGGGCCATCCGGGCGTCGTTCATCTGGTCGTCGCCGTAGACGGCGACGGCCTTGAGGTTGTCGGTGCGCAGCTCGGGCACGTCCTGCGCCGCCTTCGCGGGGGACAGGAGGTGGCCGACGCCGTCACCGAACGCGGAGAGCGCGGAGTAGGCGAAGACGCCCGCCCCGAGCTTCGCGGCGCCGTGCGGTCCGCCCTTGTACACGGGGAGGTAGAACGTGAGCGGGTTCGCCAGGTGGGGAGCCACCTGACGGGACACCGCACGGCGCTCGAAGTGGTTCTCCGCCACCAGCTTCACCGCACCGGTCTGCAGGTAGCGCAGACCGCCGTGGAGCAGCTTGGAGGAGGCGGAGGAGGTGGCGCCGGCGAAGTCGCCGGCGTCGACCAGAGCCACCCTGAGGCCGGACTGCGCGGCGTGCCAGGCGGTGGAGATGCCCAGGATGCCGCCGCCGATCACGAGAAGGTCGTACGACGCCTTGGCGAGCTGCTCCCGGGTCTCGGCGCGGCTCGGGTTGGAGCCGGAGGCCGGGCGCGTACCGAGGGCAGGCACGGACTGCAGGGTGGTCTGACTGGTCATTTCGGGTTCTTACTCCTCATCAGAGCGTGCTGAGCCGTCGGGTGGCTCTCGTCAGCTCTCTTCGTCCTCGAGCCAGCCCATCGTCCGCTCGACGGCCTTGAGCCAGCTCTTGTACTCACGGTCGCGGGCGTCCGCGTCCATGCGGGGGGTCCACTCGGCGGCCCGCCGCCAGTTGGCGCGCAGGTCGTCGGTGCTGGTCCAGAAGCCGACGGCGAGACCGGCGGCGTAGGCGGCACCGAGGCAGGTCGTCTCGGCGACCATCGGGCGCACCACGGGGGCGTCCAGGAAGTCCGAGAGGGTCTGCATCAGCAGGTTGTTGGAGGTCATGCCGCCGTCGACCTTGAGGGCCGCGAGCTCGACGCCCGAGTCCTTGGTCATGGCGTCCGTGATCTCACGGGTCTGCCAGGCGGTGGCCTCCAGGACGGCGCGCGCGAGGTGCGCCTTGGTGACATAGCGGGTCAGACCGGCGATCACACCGCGGGCGTCGGAGCGCCAGTACGGGGCGAACAGACCGGAGAAGGCCGGCACGAAGTAGGCGCCGCCGTTGTCCTCGACCGAGAGCGCGAGCGTCTCGATCTCGGCGGCGGTGGAGATCAGGCCCATCTGGTCGCGCATCCACTGCACCAGCGAACCGGTCACGGCGATGGAGCCCTCGAGGGCGTAGACCGGCTTGTCGTCACCGATGCGGTAGCCGACCGTGGTCAGCAGGCCCGAGTACGAGTTGATGATCTTCTCGCCGGTGTTCAGCAGCATGAAGGTGCCGGTGCCGTAGGTCGACTTGGCCTCGCCCTCGGCGAAACAGGTCTGGCCGAACAGGGCCGCCTGCTGGTCGCCGAGCGCGGACGCGACCGGGATGCCGCCGAGCAGGTCGCCCAGCTTGCCGCCGGTGACCTCGCCGTAGACCTCGGCGGAGGAGCGGATCTCGGGGAGCATCGCCAGCGGGACGCCGATGGACTCGGCGATCTTCTCGTCCCACTCCAGCGTGTGCAGGTTCATCAGCATGGTGCGGGAGGCGTTGGTGACGTCGGTGTAGTGCTTGCCGCCGTCGACACCACCGGTCAGGTTCCAGATGACCCAGGTGTCCATGGTGCCGAAGAGGATGTCGCCCGCCTCGGCGCGCTCGCGCAGGCCCTCGACGTTGTCGAGCAGCCAGCGGGCCTTGGGGCCGGCGAAGTAGGAGGCCAGCGGAAGGCCGGTCTCGCGGCGGAAGCGGTCCTGGCCGACGTTGCGGCCGAGCTCCTTGCAGAGCGCGTCGGTGCGGGTGTCCTGCCAGACGATGGCGTTGTGGACGGGCTCACCGGTGTTCTTGTCCCAGAGGAGAGTGGTCTCGCGCTGGTTGGTGATACCGATGGCCTTGATGTCGTCACGCGTGATGCCGGCCTTCTGGATGGCCCCGGCGACGACCTCCTGGACGTTGGTCCAGATCTCGTTGGCGTCGTGCTCGACCCAGCCCGGCTTCGGGAAGATCTGCTCGTGCTCCTTCTGGTCGACGGAGACGATACGTCCGTCGCGGTCGAAGACGATGCAGCGGGAAGAGGTGGTGCCCTGGTCGATGGCGGCGATGAAGGGGCCGGCGGTGTGGGCGTCGGTCACTGTGTACTCCTGGGGTTCCGTGGGTTGAGAGGACTGTTCTACCGATGCTTCAGGCGAAAGCGACGTTGTAGATGCCTGCCGCGATGGCGCCGCCGATCAGCGGACCGACCACCGGGACCCAGGCGTAGCCCCAGTCGGAGCCGCCCTTGTTGGGCAGGGGCAGGACGGCGTGCACGATACGCGGACCGAGGTCACGGGCCGGGTTGATCGCGTAACCGGTCGGACCACCGAGGGACAGACCGATGGAGACGACGACCAGCGAGGTGATCAGGGCGCCCAGGACGCCCAGGCCGTTGCCGTTGTCGTTCAGGCCCTGCGTGAGGACCGCGAGGACCAGCACGATCGTGCCGATGACCTCCGTGGCGACGTTCTGCCAGGCGACCCGCACCTCGGGGCCGGTGGAGAAGATGCCCAGAACCGGTCCCGCGCCCTTCTCCTGCGCCTCGACGGCCTTGGCCGCGGTGGCCTGCGCACCCGGACCGCCGACGATCTCCTTGTCGGTGAGGTGCGCGTGGAACTGGCCGTAGTAGGCGACCCACACCAGGGCCGCACCGATCATGGCGCCGAGCAGCTGCCCGCCCCAGTAGACCGGGACCTGGCTCCACTCGATGCCGTTCTTCTTGAGCGCGAGCGCGAGCGTCACGGCGGGGTTGAGATGGGCGCCGGAGAGCGGCGCCGAGGTGTAGACCGCCGTGAGCACTGCGAAGCCCCACCCGAAGGTGATGGCGAGCCAGCCGGCGTTGCGGGCCTTGGAGGCCTTCAGCGTGACGGCGGCGCAGACGCCACCGCCGAGCAGGATGAGTACGGCGGTACCGATGGTCTCGCCGATGAAGATGTCGGAGCTGGACACCCGCGACTCCTTTGTCCTTCGTCCAGGGACCGAACCCCGGGTCCCTCCGGAGGTTCGAGCTGCCCTCGGGGGTGAGAGCGATGGCCGGCCCTTGGCGTTGTCACACTCTAGCGCGTATTGCCGGTAGGTGTTCGACAATGCCGACCGATGGACGGGAGTCTTGCTGCGGCGTTACACGCACGTCAAGAGTTCTGTTGTCGAAAACACGATCGTTACTGATTGCTGCGAGGTGTCGATCTTGCTGGTCAGATGCGTACCGCCGGGTAACAGCCGCTGCCCGTACCGGCTGGACGGTCCGCCCGTTATGTCAGGGTACGGAGAAGGCCGGAACGCGCCACCGCGTCCCGGCCTTCCCTGTGTGTCTCTCAGGCCGCCCAGACTGTTCCGCGACCGCTCAGAACCGTCCCGCCCCCAGGTCCCGGGAGACCGCGCGGGCGCAGTCCCGCACCGCCGCGATCAGCTCCGGCCGCAACTCGCCGTCCCGGCACAGCCGCTCCACCGCGCCCGTGATGCCCACCGCGCCCACCGGCATCCGCCGCCGGTCGTGGATGGGCGCGGCGACGGACGCGACGCCGTCCCAGGTCTCCTCGACGTCGGCCGCGTAACCACGCGCGCGCGTGATGTCGAGGATGTGCTCGAAGTCCTCCAGCTCGCACGTGGTGCGGTCGGTGAAGGGCTTGCGGTCGGCCTCGATGACCTCGCTGTGGGCGACCGGGTCGTAGGCCGACAGGACCTTGCCCAGGGCCGTGGAGTGCAGGGGCTGCATGGCCCCTATCTCCAGCACCTGCCGGCTGTCGTCGGGCCGGAAGACGTGGTGCACGATCAGCACGCCCTGCTGGTGCAGGACACCGAGATAGACGCTCTCGCCGCTGGACCGGGCCAGGTCGTCCGTCCACACCAGGGCACGCGCGCGCAGCTCGTGGACGTCCAGGTAGGTGGTGCCCAGGCGCAGCAGCTCGGCGCCCAGCTGATAGCGCCCGGAGGCGTCGTCCTGCTCGACGAAGCCCTCCTGCTGGAGCGTGCGCAGTATGCCGTGGGCGGTGCCCTTGGCGAGGCCCAGCGACGAGGCGATGTCCGAGAGGCCGAGCCGCCGCTCGCCGCCCGCGAGCAGCCGCAGCATCGCGGCCGCCCGTTCGAGCGACTGGATGTTCCGTGCCATCGCCGTACTGCCTCCGTCCCCGTCGACCGCCGACGTAACGCCGTCGATACTGTCGTTCGGCAATGTCGAACACTACCGGTCCATGCCGACCCACCGCTAATACTCGTACGGCATCTGTTGTGTCACGCGTCTCCCCCCAGGTGCCTGTCCGCCATCCCGGTCCGTCTCGTGGACGCTCCGACCACCGGGGAGCGGACCCGGTTACCCTGGCCAGGTGCGCCCACCGGGGAGAGTTCCACGGGCCGCGCAAAGCCGACAGCCGTCGCACTATAAGGGAGCCCCTTTCATGGCCTCGTCGCCACTGACCCCTTCCGCCGACAGCCGGACCCGTGCGTCCGCGCTCCGGGACGCGCTCGCCACCCGAGTGGTGGTGGCCGACGGAGCGATGGGAACGATGCTCCAGGCCCAGGAGCCGACCCTGGAGGACTTCCAGCAGCTGGAGGGCTGCAACGAGGTCCTCAACGTCACGCGTCCGGACATCGTCCGTTCCGTGCACTCCGCCTACTTCGACGCGGGCGTCGACTGCGTCGAGACCAACACCTTCGGCGCCAACCTCACCGCCCTCGGCGAGTACGACATCCCCGAGCGCGTCCACGAGCTCTCCGAGGCCGGTGCCCGCATCGCCCGCGAGACGGCCGACGAGTACGCCGCCCGGGACGGCCGGCAGCGCTGGGTGCTGGGCTCCATCGGCCCCGGCACCAAGCTCCCCACCCTCGGCCACACCACGTTCACCGCGATCCGCGACGCCTACCAGCAGAACGCCGAGGGCCTGCTGGCCGGCGGCGCCGACGCGCTGCTCGTGGAGACCACCCAGGACCTGCTGCAGACGAAGGCCTCGGTCATCGCCGCCCGCCGGGCGATGGAGAGCGCCGGCTACGAGGTCCCCCTGATCGTCTCCGTCACGGTCGAGACCACCGGCACCATGCTCCTCGGCTCCGAGATCGGCGCCGCGCTGACCGCGCTCGAGCCGCTCGGCATCGACATGATCGGCCTGAACTGCGCGACCGGCCCCGCCGAGATGAGCGAGCACCTGCGCTACCTCGCCCGCCAGGCGCGCATCCAGCTGTCGTGCATGCCGAACGCCGGCCTGCCGGTCCTGGGCAAGGACGGCGCCCACTACCCGCTGACCGCGCCGGAACTCGCCGACGCCCAGGAGACCTTCGTACGCGAGTACGGCCTCTCCCTGGTCGGGGGCTGCTGCGGCACCACCCCGGAGCATCTGCGCCAGGTCGTCGAGCGCGTCCGCGCCCTCGCCCCGACCGAGCGCCACCCGCAGCCCGAGCCAGGCGCCGCCTCTCTCTACCAGACCGTGCCGTTCCGTCAGGACACCTCGTACCTGGCCATCGGCGAGCGCACCAACGCCAACGGCTCGAAGAAGTTCCGCGAGGCCATGCTGGAGGCCCGCTGGGACGACTGTGTGGAGATGGCCCGCGAGCAGATCCGCGAGGGCGCCCACATGCTGGACCTCTGCGTGGACTACGTCGGTCGCGACGGCGTCGCCGACATGGAGGAGCTGGCCGGTCGCTTCGCCACCGCCTCCACCCTTCCGATCGTCCTCGACTCCACCGAAGTCGACGTGATCCGGGCCGGGTTGGAGAAGCTCGGCGGCCGCGCGGTCATCAACTCCGTCAACTACGAGGACGGCGACGGCCCGGAGTCCCGCTTCGCGCGCGTCACCGAGCTGGCCCAGGAGCACGGCGCCGCGCTGATCGCGCTGACCATCGACGAGGAGGGCCAGGCCCGCACCCCGGAGAAGAAGGTCGAGATCGCCGAGCGGCTCATCGACGACCTCACCGGCAACTGGGGCATCCACGAGTCGGACATCCTCATCGACACCCTGACCTTCACCATCTGTACCGGTCAGGAGGAGTCCCGGGGGGACGGCATCGCCACCATCGAGGCGATCCGCGAACTCAAGCGCCGCCACCCGGACGTCCAGACCACGCTGGGCCTGTCGAACATCTCCTTCGGCCTCAACCCGGCCGCCCGCGTCCTGCTCAACTCCGTCTTCCTGGACGAGTGCGTCAAGGCGGGCCTGGACTCGGCGATCGTGCACGCGTCGAAGATCCTGCCGATCGCCCGGTTCAGCGAGGAGGAGGTGCAGACGGCCCTCGACCTGATCCACGACCGCCGCAGCGAGGGCTACGACCCCCTCCAGAAGCTCATGCAGCTCTTCGAGGGCGCCACCACCAAGTCGCTCAAGGCGGGCCGGGCCGAGGAGCTGGCCGCCCTCCCGCTGGAGGAGCGTCTCAAGCGCCGCATCATCGACGGCGAGCGCAACGGCCTGGAGGCCGACCTCGACGAGGCACTCCAGGAGCGCCCCGCCCTCGACATCGTCAACGAGACCCTCCTGGACGGCATGAAGGTCGTCGGCGAGCTGTTCGGCTCCGGCCAGATGCAGCTGCCGTTCGTCCTCCAGTCCGCCGAGGTCATGAAGGCCGCGGTCGCCCACCTCGAACCGCACATGGAGAAGTCGGACGCCGAAGGCAAGGGCACCATCGTGCTGGCCACCGTGCGCGGCGACGTGCACGACATCGGCAAGAACCTCGTCGACATCATCCTGTCCAACAACGGCTACACCGTCGTCAACCTCGGCATCAAGCAGCCGGTCTCCGCGATCCTGGAGGCCGCCGCCGAGCACCGGGCCGACGTCATCGGCATGTCCGGGCTCCTGGTCAAGTCCACGGTGATCATGAAGGAGAACCTGGAGGAGCTCAACCAGCGCGGCCTGGCGGCGGACTACCCGGTCATCCTGGGCGGCGCGGCCCTCACCCGCGCGTACGTCGAGCAGGACCTGCACGAGATCTACGAGGGCGAAGTCCGTTACGCCCGCGACGCGTTCGAGGGCCTGCGCCTGATGGACGCCCTGATCGGCGTGAAGCGGGGCGTGCCCGGGGCGAAGCTGCCCGAGCTCAAGCAGCGCCGGGTGCGGGCCAGTGCCGTGGCGGTCGAGGAGGAGCGCCCCGAGGAAGGGCACGTCCGCTCCGACGTCGCCACCGACAACCCGATCCCCGAGCCGCCGTTCTGGGACACCCGCGTCATCAAGGGCATCCAGCTCAAGGAGTACGCGTCCTGGCTGGACGAGGGCGCGCTGTTCAAGGGCCAGTGGGGGCTCAGGCAGGCCCGCACCGGTGAAGGACCGTCGTACGAGGAACTCGTCGACACCGACGGCCGGCCGCGCCTGCGCGGACTGCTGGACAAGCTGCAGACCGAGAACCTGCTCGAAGCGGCCGTGGTCTACGGCTACTTCCCGTGCGTCTCCAAGGACGACGACCTGATCATCCTGGACGAGCAGGGCAACGAGCGCACCCGCTTCACGTTCCCGCGCCAGCGCCGTGGCCGCAGGCTGTGCCTGGCGGACTTCTTCCGGCCGGAGGAGGCGGGGGAGACCGACGTCGTCGGCCTCCAGGTCGTCACCGTCGGTTCGAGGATCGGCGAGGAGACCGCGAAGCTCTTCGAGGCGAACTCCTACCGCGACTACCTCGAACTGCACGGCCTGTCCGTCCAGTTGGCCGAGGCGCTCGCCGAGTACTGGCACGCGCGCGTGCGTTCGGAGCTGGGCTTCGCCGGGGAGGACCCGAACGAGATCGAGGACATGTTCGCCCTGAAGTACCGTGGCGCCCGGTTCTCGCTCGGCTACGGAGCATGCCCGAACCTGGAGGACCGCGCCAAGATCGCCGACCTGCTCCGGCCCGAGCGCATCGGCGTCCAGCTGTCCGAGGAGTTCCAGCTGCACCCCGAGCAGTCCACGGACGCGATCGTGATCCACCACCCCGAGGCGAAGTACTTCAACGCCCGCTGATCCCGGCTTCCCGAGGGCACGTCTGCGCACATCGGCGCACGTCAGAGCGTCCCCCGGCGGTCTACACGGTGTGCCCCGGACCGCGCCGGATAAACGAGGCGCTTCGCTCGCGGGCGACGTACACTGGTCGGTCCACTGCAGGCCGGTTCCCCAGCGGGAACCGGCCTGCTCGTCCCTCAAGGAGGTGCGTCGGATGACCAGTACGGTCCCCGCGCTCGGAACCCGTACGGCCGAAGGCTCAGCCCTGCAGGCCGTGCTCCTCGACATGGACGGAACCCTGGTGGACACCGAGGGCTTCTGGTGGGACGTCGAGGTAGAGGTCTTCGCGTCCCTCGGCCACGCCCTCGACGACTCCTGGCGCCATGTGGTGGTCGGCGGTCCCATGACCCGCAGCGCGGGGTTCCTGATCGAGGCCACCGGCGCCGACGTCGCCCTCGCCGAGCTCATGGTCCTGCTCAACGAGGGGTTCGAGGACCGTATCGCCCTTGCTCTGCCGCTGATGCCGGGCGCCGCCAGGCTGCTCGCCGAGCTCGCCGAGTACGAGATCCCGACCGCTCTGGTCTCCGCCTCGCACCGGCGCATCATCGACCGGGTGCTCGGCTCGCTGGGGTCCCAGCACTTCGCCCTGTCGGTCGCCGGCGACGAGGTGCGCCGCACCAAGCCGCACCCCGACCCCTATCTGGTCGCCGCCGCCGGACTGGGAGTGGATCCGGCCAGATGCGCGGTCGTCGAGGACACCGCGACCGGTGTCGCGGCGGCCGAGGCCGCGGGCTGCCATGTCGTCGCCGTGCCCTCGGTGGCCCCCATCGCGCCCGCCGTCCGACGCACCGTCGTGACCTCTCTCGAAGAGGTCGACCTGGCATTTCTGCGCGGATTGATCACCGCCTGATCGTCCTCTGCGGATCGGGAATTGGCGGCGCGGCGTACGAAGGAATTCGAACCGCACAGGACGGCTGAATTCCGCTGCCGATACGCGCCTTTGGACATGTGAGGTTCCCCACTTGCGCGAGGGTCGACAGGTGGGGGGACGTGTGCTGCCCGCCCCGGTTTCGGGGGTCGTGCCGTGCCCTTGTGTCCCGATTGGTGGAATGCTGCACTAATCCTTCCTCCGTCGGGTTTTCGGTCTGTCCACGCCCGGTTTCGCTGCGTGATGGCATCTCAACTCCGGTGACCTCGGGCCCCCGTGCAGGTGCGGACTAATCTCGTCGCGAGAACCACCGCCCTTACCCCCGTGTTCCGCCGCGACACCCCTGCATGCCGGATACACGGACCTGAACAGCTCTGGAGAAACACGAGCATGAACCGCAAGACTTTGGTGCTGCCGGCCGTGGTCGGTCTGCTCGCGCCCGTGCTCGCCGCCTGTGGCGGCTCCGACAGCGGCAGCGGTGGTGGAAGTGCGATCGTCGTCGGTACGACCGACACGTTCGCCGCGACCAAGGACGCCCCGGCACCGCTCGACCCGGCCTACGCCTACGACGTCGGTTCCTGGAACATCCTGCGCCAGACCGTGCAGACCCTGATGATCCAGCCCAAGGGCGAGGGCGACCCGGTGCCCGAGGCCGCCGAGAAGTGCGGCTTCACCGACAGCGGCAACGAGCGCTACGCCTGCACCCTGCGTGACGGCCTCGAGTTCTCCAACGGTGACAAGATCACCGCGGCCGATGTGAAGTACTCCATCGATCGTGCGCGTGCCATCAACGCCGAGGGCGGTCCGGTCGGCCTGCTGTCGACCATCGACACCGTCGAGACACAGGGCGACAACGAAGTCATCTTCCACCTCAAGACCGCCGACGCCACCTTCCCGTACAAGCTGTCGACCCCGGTCACCGGCATCGTCAACCCCGACGACTACGAGAAGAACAAGCTGCGCGACGGCTTCGACGTCGACGGCTCCGGCCCGTACACGCTGTCGGCCGACGTCAAGGACGACGCGATCGTCAAGGCCACCTTCACCAAGAACCCCAACTACAAGGGGACGTTGAAGGTGAACAACTCCAAGGTCGAGATGGTGTCCTACAAGGACGCCGCGGCCATGGGCGCCGCCCTGGACAAGGGTGAGATCGACGTCATGACCCGCACGATGTCGCCGGAGCAGATCCAGAAGCTGTCCGATGGTGCGAACGACAACGAGGACCTGGTCGAGATGTCCGGCCTGGAGATCCGCTACCTCGCCTTCAACACCGACGCGGTCTCGGTCAAGGACAAGGCCGTCCGCCAGGCGATGGCCCAGCTGATCAACCGCGGCGAGCTCGTCTCCAAGGTCTACGGCACTCAGGCCGAGCCGCTCTACTCCCTGGTCCCGGCGAGCATCACCGGTCACTCCAACTCGTTCTTCAACAAGTACGGCGACCCGAGCACCGCCAAGGCCAGGGCCCTGCTGACGAAGGCGAACATCACCACCCCGGTCAAGCTGACCCTGCACTACACGACCGACCACTACGGCTCCGCCACGGAGAAGGAGTTCAAGGTCCTGCAGACGCAGCTCAACAGCAGCGGGCTGTTCGACGTCAGTATCAAGGGCGCGCTCTGGAAGAGCTTCGTGCCGGCAGAGCGCAAGGGCGAGTACGACGTCTGGGGCATGGGCTGGTTCCCGGACTTCCCGGACGCCGACAACTACCTCGCGCCGTTCCTCGACACGGACAACTTCCTCAAGCTGCCGTACAAGAACAGCAGGATCATCAACACCCTGATCCCGGAGTCCCGCCGCGTGGCCGACCGGCTCGCCGCCTCCTCCAGCCTCACCACGATCCAGGACCTCGTCGCCGACGACGTCCCGATCCTTCCGCTGTGGCAGGGCAAGCAGTACGTCGCCGCCCGCGACGACGTCACGGGCACCGCGTACGCGCTGAACTCGTCCTCCACCCTCCAGCTGTGGGAGCTCGGCCATGGCGTGAGCGGCTGATCTCCCGTGCCCGTGGCCTGGGACGTGGCCTCGGGGTCCAATTAACCGACGACAAAGGCATATGCATGCGTTTGCGCAACCAGTGGCCAGTCCTGCCCATCGTGGCGGGGCTGGCTTCCGGCCTGCTGACCGGCTGCGGAACGGACAGCGGCGATTCCGGGGGAACCGGCTCCAAGGTGGTCATGGGGATGTCCGACGACGTCCTCGCCACCGACCCCGCCTCCGGCTACGACCCCGGCTCCTGGCTGTTGTTCAACAACGTGTTCCAGTCGCTGCTCAGCTTCCCCAACGGAGGCACCGAGCCCGAGCCGGAGGCCGCCAAGTCGTGCGCCTTCACGGACGCCTCGACCAAGGTCTACCGGTGCACGCTGAAGGACGGCCTGAAGTTCAGCAACGGTGACTCGCTCACCTCCGAGGACGTCAAGTTCTCCTTCGACCGGATGCTGAAGATCAACGACGACGCCGGTCCGGCGATCATGTTCCCCATGCTGGACAAGGTCGAGACGCCGGACGAGAAGACGGTCCTCTTCCGGCTGAAGGTCCCCGACGCGACCTTCCCGAGCAAGATCGCCTCCGGCGCGGGCTCCATCGTCGACCACAGCCAGTACGACGGGAACAAGCTGCGCAAGGACGGCAAGGCGATCGGCTCCGGCCCCTACAAGCTGGACTCCTACGGCCACGACGAGGCCGTCTTCTCGGTCAACGAGAACTACAAGGGCACCGCCAAGGTGAAGAACTCCGGCGTCACCCTCAAGTTCTTCCACGGCGACCAGGCCAAGCTGAAGAAGGCCCTCCAGGACGACAAGATCGACATCGCCTACCGGGGTCTGACCGCGAACGACGTGGCCGACATCCAGAACGCCGACAACAACTCGGGCGTCGAGGTCGTCGAGGGCAGCAGCGCCGAGGTCCAGCACCTGGTCTTCAACATGAAGGATCCGGTCGTCGGAAAGCTCGGCGTACGCAAGGCCATCGCCTACCTGCTCGACCGCGACGCCCTCATCAAGGACGTCTACCAGGGCACGGCCACCCCGCTGTACTCGATCATCCCGGCGGGCATCGCCGGCCACAACACGGCCTTCTTCGACACCTACGGCGCCAGCCCCTCACCGGCCAAGGCCGCCGCGGCCCTGAAGGCCGAGGGCGTCAGCGGCAAGGTCAAGCTGACCCTCTGGTCCACCCCGTCCCGCTACGGCCCGGCAACGGACCAGGAGTTGAAGGAGATCGCCAAGCAGCTCAACGCCAGCGGCCTGTTCGACGCCGACGTGAAGTCGGTCGCCTTCGGCCAGTACGAGAAGGACATCGCCGACGGCAAGTACGGCGTGTACGTGAAGGGCTGGGTGCCGGACTACCCCGACGCCGACAACTTCACGGCGCCCTTCTTCGGCAAGGGCAACGTGCTGAGCAACAACTACAGCAACAACACGATCACCGGCACACTGATCCCGCGCACCGCCGCCGAGAGCGACCGGGCCGCGACCGACCAGGACTTCGCCCAGCTGCAGGACATCGTCGCCGACCAGCTGCCCGTCCTCCCGATCTGGCAGGCCAAGCAGTACGCGGTCACCCGCGAGAACGTCTACGGCCTCGAGTACTGCCTGGACGCCTCGACGGTCTTCCGCTTCTGGGAGCTCAGCAAGGGCTGACGGACGGTCCCGTACGACGACGGAGGGCGCCCCTTTTCCACCAGGGGCGCCCTCCGTCGTCGTGGGCCCTACTGCGCGCCGGGGCGCACCAGCCCGCTCTCGTACGCGTACACCGCGGCCTGCACCCGGTCGCGCAGCCCCAGCTTGGTGAGCACGTGCCCGACATGCGTCTTGACCGTGGTCTCGCTGACGAACAGGTCGGCGGCGATCTCGGCGTTGGACAGCCCGCGCGCCACCAGCTTGAGCACCTCCACCTCGCGCTCGGTGAGCGTGTGCAGTGTGTCCGGCACGGGCTCGTCGCCGGACGGCAGGTGGGCGGAGTACTTGTCGAGCAGCCGCCGCGTGATGCTCGGCGCGAGCATGGCCTCGCCCGCCGCGACCACCCGGATCGCCTGGACGAGCTCGTTGGCCGGCGCGTCCTTGAGCAGGAAGCCGCTCGCCCCCGCCCGCAGGGCCTCCACCACGTACTCGTCGAGGTCGAAGGTGGTCAGGACCAGCACCTTCGCCGGGCCGTCCCGCCCGGGTCCGGTGATCTGCCGGGTCGCCTCCACGCCGTCCATCCGGGGCATCCGGATGTCCATCAGGACCACGTCGGGCTGCAGCGCCCGCACCTGGTCCAGAGCCTGGAGGCCGTCTCCGGCCTCGCCGACGACCGCGATCTCCTGCTCCGCCTCCAGAATCATCCGGAAGCCGGTGCGCAGCAGCGGCTGGTCGTCGACCAGTAGGACGCGGATGGCCACGTAAGTCTCCTTCGCTAGTCCGGCCCCATTCTGCCCTGCGGCACGTCACCCGACCCGACCGCCCTCACCGGCAGGGGGTAGGGCGGGGGAGTGCCGCCGAACTCCGGGCAGTGCGCCTGGTGGTCGCACCAGCCGCACAGCTTGGTCTGCCGCGGCCGCCAGTCGCCGGACTCGGTGGCCTGGCGGATCGCGTCCCACAGCGCGAGCAGCTTGCGCTCGACCCGCTCCAGGTCGGCGAGGACGGGGTCGTAGGTCAGGACGTCCCCGCTGCCGAGATACACCAGCTGGAGCCGGCGCGGGATCACCTTCTTCAGGCGCCACACCACCAGGGCGTAGAACTTCATCTGGAACAGCGCGCCCTCGGCGTACTCGGGCCGGGGCGCCTTGCCCGTCTTGTAGTCGACGATCCGCACCTCGCCCGTGGGCGCCACGTCCACCCGGTCGATGATCCCGCGCAGCGTCAGCCCGGAGTCCAGCTCGGCCTCGACGAACAGCTCCCGCTCGGCGGGCTCCAGCCGGGTCGGATCCTCCAGGGTGAACCAGCGCTCGACGAGCTGCTCGGCCTCGCCGAGCCAGCGCGCGAGCCGCTCCCCTTCCGGATCGTCGGCGAACAGCTCCACGACCTCAGGCCGATGCTCCCGCAGCCGGTCCCACTGCCCCGGAATCAACGACTTGGCGCGCGGCGCCGTCCGCTCCGTGGCCGGGGCGTCGAAGAGCCGCTCCAGCACCGCGTGCACCAGCGTGCCCCGGGTCGCCGCCTCGCTCGGCTTCTCGGGCAGCCGGTCGATGACGCGGAAGCGGTAGAGCAGGGGGCACTGCATGAAGTCACTGGCACGGGACGGGGACAGACTGGCGGGCGGTATGGCGGGGCGGTCCGCGCCGGCCGTCCCGGTCGTCGCCGCCGCCGTCACCGTCGTAGTCGCTGTCGCTGTCGTCGGTTCGGCCGCGACGGACTCGTCCGCCGGCACCGCACCCCCGTCGTGGGCCTCCGCCACGCGCTCCGCACTCGTCTCCATGCCCCAGACCTTACGACCCGCCACTGACAGTGACCCACTCGCGGCCGTGACAGCTGAGACGGGTGGTGAAACACAGGGGGTGCCGGGGCGGAACGTGATGCGACGGCCGCATACCATCGACCCCAGACCCTTCCGCCCGGCAGGCGCGGGAGACGCTTCGAACGAGGGGACATCGTGGACGAGAGCGGCGGGAGCGGGCAGCCGCGCCCCGGCACCGACGAGCCGACGCCGGCCGACGCGCAGCCCACGGACGCGCGACGGCCCACCACGACCAGGGACGCCGCCAAGGGAGACCCCTCGATGGGCCACAGCACGGAAGCGCCGACCACGCCCACCGACGACACCCCCACCGACGGCGCCCCTGCCGACGACACCCTCGTGGACGGCACAGAACCTCCGGACACGGGCAACTCGGATCACCGTGACCGCGTCGTACAGGGCGTGGACAGTACGAACGCCGGTGAGACGGTCTCCCAGGACGCGGACGACGTCGATTCCGACAACACTCCGACGCACCCCGCAGACACCCCCACCGACGCCCCCTCGGCCCCCCGGACGCCAGTCGGCGACGCCGATCACCACGTCACCTCCGACCTCCACCCCGACCGCACCCTCGCCCACTCCGGCGCCAAGACCCCGCCACCCCAGCGCCCCGAATCCCCGCGAGGCGGCCTCCTGATGGGCCGCCCCTTCGGTGTGCCGGTCTACGTCGCCCCCAGCTGGTTCCTCGTCGCCGCCCTGATCACCTGGGTGTTCGGCGGACAGCTCGACCGTGTGCTGCCCGAACTCGGCGCCGCCCGCTACCTGGTCGCCCTCTTCTTCGCGGTCGCCTTCTACGCCTCCGTGCTCGTCCACGAACTCGCCCACACCATCGCCGCCCTCCGCTTCAAGCTCCCGGTCCGCCGCATCCAGCTCCAGTTCTTCGGCGGTGTCTCCGAGATCGAGAAGGAGGCCGAGACCCCGGGCCGCGAGTTCTGGCTGGCCTTCGTCGGGCCGCTGCTCTCCCTCGTCCTCGCCGGGATCTTCTACGTCGCCATGCAGCCCGTCGAGCCCGGCACCGTCCCCGGCGTCCTGCTGGCCGGCCTCATGATCTCCAACCTCATCGTGGCCGCCTTCAACCTCCTGCCCGGCCTCCCCCTCGACGGCGGCCGCATGCTCCGCGCCGTCGTATGGAAGATCACCGGCAAGCCCATGAGCGGCACCATCGCCGCCGCCTGGGTCGGCCGCGCCCTCGCCGTCTCCGTCCTGATCGGCCTCCCGCTGCTCACCCAGTCCGGCGCCCTCGGCTCCACCGCCGAGGACAGCGTCGGCATGGACACCGTCACCGACGCCCTGCTCGCCGCGATCCTCGCCGCGATCATCTGGACCGGCGCCGGCAACAGCCTCCGTATGGCCCGGCTGCGGGAGCACCTGCCGGAGCTGCGCGCCCGCAATCTCACCCGGCGCGCGGTCCCGGTCGAGACCGACACCCCCCTGTCCGAGGCCCTGCGCCGCGCCAACGCCGCCGGCGCCCGCGCCCTGGTCGTCGTCGACTCCGACGGCAACCCCCTCTCCCTGGTCCGCGAGGCCGCCATCGTCGGCGTACCGGAACACCGCCGCCCCTGGGTCGCCGTCAGCGGCCTCGCTCAGGACCTCACCGACGGCATGCGGGTCTCCGCCGAACTGGCGGGCGAGGACCTCCTCGACGTCCTGCGGGCCACCCCGGCCACCGAGTACCTGGTGGTCGAGGAGACGGGCGAGATCTACGGCGTGCTGTCGGCGGCGGACGTGGAGCGGGCCTTCGTCAAGGCCATGGCCCGCCCCAACTGAGACAACCGCTCTCCCGAAGCGGTTCTCCGGCCTTCTCCGTGGTCGGCGGCCCCCACAAACCCCGGTAGTCTGTTCACATGTCCGAACCGACCGGTGCCGCCCGCAGGCGCGGGCCCTTCAAGGTCGGGGACCAGGTTCAGCTGACCGACCCCAAGGGCCGCCACTACACGTTCACGCTCGAGGACGGGAAGAACTTCCACACCCACAAGGGTTCCTTCCCGCACGACGAGCTGATCGGCGCTCCCGAGGGCAGCGTTGTCCGCACCACCGGTAACGTCGCCTATCTCGCGCTGCGCCCCCTGCTCCCCGACTACGTCCTGTCCATGCCCCGCGGGGCAGCCGTCGTCTACCCGAAGGACGCGGGGCAGATCCTCGCCTTCGCCGACATCTTCCCCGGCGCGCGCGTCGTGGAGGCCGGCGTCGGCTCAGGCTCGCTCAGCAGCTTCCTGCTGCGGGCCATCGGCGACCAGGGCATGCTGCACAGCTACGAGCGCCGCGAGGACTTCGCGGAGATCGCCCAGCAGAACGTGGAGCGCTACTTCGGCGGCCCGCACCCCGCCTGGCAGCTCACCGTCGGTGACCTCCAGGACAACCTGTCCGACACCGACGTCGACCGCGTCATCCTCGACATGCTCGCCCCCTGGGAGTGCCTGGAGGCCGTCTCCAAGGCGCTCGTCCCCGGCGGCATCCTGTGCTGCTACGTGGCGACCACCACCCAGCTCGCGAGGACCGTCGAGTCCATCCGCGAGATCGGCTGCTTCAACGAGCCGACCGCCTGGGAGACGATGATCCGCAACTGGCACATCGAGGGCCTGGCCGTCCGCCCGGACCACCGGATGATCGGCCACACCGGCTTCCTGCTCACCGCCCGCCGCCTCGCGGACGGCGTCGAGCCGCCCATGCGCCGCCGCCGCCCCGCCAAGGGCGCCTACGGTGAGGACTACGCCGGACCCAACGCCGACGCAGGCGGCCGCTGACGCAGCCGCGTACGCAGCCAACACACGGGCGCTGCGGCCGAGTTCCCGGAAACCCACCGGAACTCGGTCGCAGCGCCCTTTGGTTGACACAGTGCCACAAACCGGACCATCCCGGTGGGTCGTGTTCGTCATCCCGCACCCCGCCGTTCCACCGCACTGTGACGTGTGGCACGATGCGTGCCACCCCCACCGGCACAGCCCTCACAGGAGACACTCCTAGTGCAGCAATCCGCCGTCCCGGAACTGGCACACACGCACACCCGTCCGATCCACTGGGTCGCCACCGCCACAGCCGTGGCCGGAGTGATGGCCCTCTCGTCGGTCCTGCAGCCCAACTCGGCGACGGCGGCCCAGACGGCCGGCCACCAGACCAAGACCGCCGCCCATACCGCGGCCGCGCCCGGCACCACGGGCGTCGACTTCCCCATCACCTGCGGCCCGGTGAAGGCCGTCGTACAGAAGAAGGCCACCGGGGACCTCGACGGCGACGGCAACCCGGAGACGGTCGCCGTGGTCCACTGCGACGCCCCCATGGGCACCCCACCCGACGGCGTCTACGTCATCACGCGCGCGTCGGACGGCAAGCCCCGCGTCGTGGCGACCCTGATCGCACCCAAGACCGGCGACACGGTGAGTGACTTCGCCGTACGCGACGGAGCCGTCACCGCCACCCTGCTCGGCTACTCGTCCGAGGACATACCGCGCTGCTGCCCGGACGTCACCGACCACGCTAAGTGGCAGTGGAAGAACGGCGCGTTCGTGCGCTCGACACCCGCCGGCGCCCACAACGTCTGAGTAATGCCCCCGAGGTGTGTGAGAAATCAGACAGTCATAACGCGCCGTACCCGGCAGGTCACTCCGCGTCCGGACCGTAGACCTCGACCTTGTCTGAAACCCGCCGTACGTGGATGCAGTCGCCCGGACACTCCTTCGCCGAGTCCACCACATCCGTGAGAAGCGGCAGCGGTACGGGCGTTGTGGCGCCCCTGTCCTGCAGCAGTTCGTCGTCCGCGCCCTTCACATAGGCCAGACCGTCGATGTCGAGCTCGAACACCTCGGGCGCGTACTGCGCGCAGATGCCGTCGCCGGTACAGAGGTCCTGATCGATCCAGACCTCCAGCTCCGCGGCGCCGATTCCGGCCTCCTTCTGCACGCTCATGTCTCCTGCCGTTTACAGGTCGAGCCGACGGGAATCCCACCAGCTCTGACGGGTGTTGAACAGTTCGACCCTACCTCCGGCAGCTTTCCAATCATGTTCGGTGGGTATTGAGCTGGCGTGAGGGAGAGCGCAAGGGTGAAGATCGGACACACCTCGACAGTCTTTGTGATCTAGGGGTTTCAATCGACACCCACCCAGGTAGGGTCTGGAAGCGTCCAGCTCCCCTTGGAGGAGGTGAGGACCGTGGCAGCCCACGACGACGACATGAACCGCGGCATCCGCCCGGGACGAGGGTCCGACGACCCGGCCGGGCAGATTGCCTACCTTGAGCAGGAGATCGCCGTCCTGCGACGCAAGCTCGCCGACTCTCCGCGACACACGAGGATTCTCGAAGAGCGGATCGTCGAGCTGCAGACCAACCTGGCCGGCGTGTCCGCCCAGAACGAGCGACTCGCCAACACGCTCCGTGAGGCCCGCGACCAGATCGTGGCCCTCAAGGAAGAGGTCGACCGGCTCGCCCAGCCGCCGGCCGGCTTCGGCGTCTTCCTGCAGGCCAACGAGGACGGCACCGCCGACATCTTCACCGGGGGCCGCAAGCTCCGGGTGAACGTCAGCCCCAGCGTCGACCTCGAAGAGCTCCGGCGCGGCCAGGAACTGATGCTCAACGAAGCGCTCAACGTGGTCGAGGCCATGGAGTTCGAGCGCGTCGGGGACATCGTCACCCTCAAGGAGATCCTCGAGGACGGCGAGCGCGCCCTGGTGCTCGGGCACACCGATGAGGAACGGGTGGTACGGCTCGCCGAGCCGCTGCTGGACGTCAACATCCGCCCCGGTGATGCCCTGCTGCTCGAACCCCGCTCCGGCTATGTCTACGAGATCGTTCCGAAGAGCGAGGTCGAAGAACTCGTCCTGGAGGAAGTGCCGGACATCGGCTACGAGCAGATCGGCGGTCTGGGGGGCCAGATCGAAGCCATTCGCGACGCGGTCGAGCTCCCGTACCTCTACCCGGACCTGTTCAAGGAGCACGAACTGCGGCCGCCCAAGGGCGTCCTGCTCTACGGGCCCCCCGGATGCGGCAAGACACTCATCGCCAAGGCCGTCGCCAACTCGCTGGCCAAGAAGGTCGCCGAGGTCACCGGTCAGGCCCAGGGCAAGAGCTTCTTCCTCAACATCAAGGGCCCCGAGCTCCTCAACAAGTACGTCGGAGAGACCGAGCGGCAGATCCGCCTGGTCTTCCAGCGTGCCCGTGAGAAGGCCTCCGAGGGCACACCCGTCATCGTCTTCTTCGACGAGATGGAGTCCCTCTTCCGCACCCGTGGCTCCGGTGTCAGCTCGGACGTGGAGAACACCATCGTCCCCCAGCTGCTCGCCGAGATCGACGGTGTCGAGGGCCTGCAGAACGTGGTCGTGATCGGCGCCTCCAACCGCGAGGACATGATCGACCCCGCCATCCTGCGCCCCGGCCGCCTGGACGTGAAGATCAAGATCGAGCGTCCCGACGCCGAGGCCGCCAAGGACATCTTCGGCAAGTACCTCACCGAACGCCTCCCGCTGCACGCCGACGACCTCGGCGAGCACGGCGGCAGCAAGACGACCACCGTCGAGAGCATGATCCAGACGGCCGTCGAGCACATGTACGCGGAATCCGAGGAAAACCGCTTCCTGGAGGTCACCTACGCCAACGGTGACAAGGAAGTCCTCTACTTCAAGGACTTCAACTCCGGCGCCATGATCGAGAACATCGTGGGCCGGGCCAAGAAGATGGCGATCAAGGACTTCCTCGACCACAACTCCAAGGGCCTTCGGGTCTCCCACCTCCTCCAGGCCTGCGTGGACGAGTTCAAGGAGAACGAGGACCTGCCCAACACCACCAACCCGGACGACTGGGCCCGGATCTCCGGAAAGAAGGGCGAGCGGATCGTCTACATCCGTACCCTCATCACCGGAAAGCAGGGCGCCGACACCGGACGCTCCATCGACACGGTGGCCAACACCGGTCAGTACCTGTAAAAGCGGGGCGGCTGCGGGTGCCCTTACCGGGGTACCCGCAGCCGACTGTTTTTCAGGCAACTAATCGGAACCAAGGCGAGCAAGGCAATGACGCAAATGATCTCCCCACCAGCGCAAAGCCGTTCTAGGCTCTTCGGTACCGCCGAGTCGCGCAGTGCGGGGACGGGCACCGCACACGCACCGGAGCGCCAGCGGTACTTGAGCGCCGCCCCCGACCGAGGGCGCCGCCGGGCAAGGAGGGCCGCATGACCGTACGGCGAGTAATGGGCATCGAGACGGAGTACGGGATTTCCGTCCCCGGCCACCCCAACGCCAATGCCATGCTCACCTCGTCCCAGATCGTCAACGCCTACGCGGCGGCGATGCACCGGGCCCGCCGGGCCCGCTGGGACTTCGAGGAGGAGAACCCGCTGCGGGACGCGCGGGGCTTCGACCTCGCCCGCGAGGCCGCCGACTCCAGCCAGCTCACCGACGAGGACATCGGCCTCGCCAACGTGATCCTCACCAACGGCGCACGGCTCTACGTCGACCACGCACACCCCGAGTACAGCGCCCCCGAGGTCACCAACCCGCGCGACGCCGTCCTCTGGGACAAGGCCGGCGAGCGCATCATGGCCGAGGCCGCCGAGCGCGCGGCCGCGCTCCCGGGCGCCCAGCCGATCCACCTCTACAAGAACAACACCGACAACAAGGGCGCCTCCTACGGCACGCACGAGAACTACCTGATGAAGCGGGAGACCCCCTTCTCGGACATCGTGCGCCACCTCACGCCCTTCTTCGTCTCCCGTCAGGTCGTCACCGGAGCGGGCCGCGTCGGCATCGGCCAGGACGGGCACGAACACGGCTTCCAGCTCAGCCAGCGCTCCGACTACTTCGAGGTCGAGGTCGGCCTGGAGACCACCCTCAAGCGCCCCATCATCAACACCCGCGACGAACCGCACGCCGACGCCGAGAAGTACCGCCGACTGCACGTGATCATCGGCGACGCCAACCTCTCCGAGATCTCGACCTACCTCAAGCTGGGCACGACCGCCCTCGTCCTGTCCATGATCGAGGACGGCTTCATTGCCGTCGACCTGGCCGTGGACCAGCCCGTCCGCACGCTCCACCAGGTCTCCCACGACCCGACCCTCCAACGCCTGGTCACGCTGCGCAGCGGCCGCACACTCACCGCGGTCCAACTGCAGATGGAGTACTTCGAACTGTCGCGCAAGTACGTCGAAGAGCGCTTCGGCTCCGACGCGGACGAACAGACCAAGGACGTCCTGGCGCGCTGGGAGGACACCCTCAACCGCCTGGAGAACGACCCGATGAGCCTCGCCGGCGAGCTGGACTGGGTCGCCAAGCGAGAGCTCATGGAAGGCTACCGGCGCCGTGACGGCCTCGACTGGGACGCCGCGAAGCTGCACCTCCTCGACCTCCAGTACGCGGACGTGCGGGCCGAGAAGGGCCTCTACAACCGTCTGGCGGCCCGCGGCCGCATGAAGCGCCTGCTGGACGAGGCCGACGTCGAGCGGGCCCGTACGAAGCCGCCGGAGGACACACGCGCGTACTTCCGCGGCCGCTGCCTGGAGCAGTACGCCGACGACGTCGCCGCGGCCTCCTGGGACTCGGTCATCTTCGATCTCCCCGGCCGGGACTCCCTCCAGCGTGTCCCAACCCTCGAACCACTACGCGGAACGCGAAATCACGTCAAGGAGCTCCTCGACCGCTGTCGCACGGCGGAAGACCTGGTCAGGGTACTTTCCGGCGGCTGACCGGGTAACCGGGCGGTCCGGGCCGGACAGGGTGGAAAGTCCGCCGTCCGGGAATCATCGAGATGGTCCTCGTACGTTGGAGAAACTGCAGGGCCATTGTCAGACCCGGCTTGTAGGGTCTGATCACCACCGATCGGCAGGAATGCCGACCTGTCGACCATGTCGGGCGAACTGAGCGGGGTGAGGGTTATGGCAACCAAGGACACCGGCGGCGGCCAGCAGAAGGCGACGCGCACCAACGAAGAGGTCGAGGAGCAGGCGGAGGAAGCGCAGGGCTCGGAGGACCTCAAGGAGCGCCACGAGAAGCTGAGTGATGACGTGGACTCGGTTCTCGATGAAATCGATGATGTGCTCGAGGAAAATGCCGAGGATTTCGTGCGCTCATTCGTGCAAAAAGGTGGAGAGTGAGGGGTCACTTGGTCGCTTTGCCTTCGAATTGAAAGTCGGTGGGGGCGAGGGTGGCTGACGAGGCCAATGCGAAGCAATGCAGGAAGTGCGGGCGAGAGCTGCCGCTTGCTGCATTCGCGCGGGACAAGAATCGGCGTGACGGCCTCCAGGTGCACTGCCGGGAGTGCGTGGCGGAGTACAGCGCCGCGCACTCCCGGCGGCGCCAGGAGGCGCTGGGCCGGGCGGTCCGGGAGAAGGTGGATGTTCCGGCCGGGCACAAGCTCTGTCGGACATGTGGCGAGGTCAAGCCGCACAGCGAGTGGCATCGAAACGCAACCGCGTCCGACGGACTGTCGACGCGCTGCAAGGCGTGCCGGGCAGTCCAGGGCAGGCAAGACCATCTGAAGCGTCAGTACGGCATCACGGAGACCGAGCGGGACGAGCTGGTCGCCTCTCAAGGGGGCGTCTGCTGCATATGTTTGGCGGCGTTGCCCGAGCATGTGGATCACTGCCACAAGACGGGTAGGGTCCGAGGCGTACTGTGCTTCAGCTGCAACGCTGCACTGGGGCAGTTCAAGGATCGGCCCGACGTCATAAGGCGGGCTGCAACATACGTGGAAGGAATCGCGTGGAAGCCAACACTCGTAGCACCGGGCGTCTACCAGCTGCCTTCCTGACGCCTGGGTCCTCTTCGTTCATGGACTTTCTCTCCGAGCATCAGCCCGAGATGCTGCCCGGCAAGCGTCAACTGCCGCCCACGCAGGGCGTGATCGAGGCGCCGCACGGCACGACGATCGTCGCCGTGACCTTCCCGGGCGGTGTGGTGCTGGCCGGTGACCGTCGGGCGACCATGGGGAATGTGATCGCCCAGCGGGACATCGAGAAGGTGTTCCCGGCGGACGAGTACTCGGCCGTCGGGATCGCGGGCACCGCGGGTCTCGCCGTCGAGATGGTCAAGCTGTTCCAGCTGGAGCTGGAGCACTTCGAGAAGGTCGAGGGTGCGCAGCTGTCCCTGGAGGGCAAGGCGAACCGTCTGTCGACCATGATCCGTTCCAACCTCGGCATGGCCATGCAGGGCTTGGCCGTGGTCCCCCTCTTCGCCGGTTTCGACGTGGACCGTGACAAGGGCCGCATCTTCTCCTACGACGTGACGGGCGGCCGTTCCGAGGAGCACGGCTTCGCGGCGACGGGCTCGGGCTCGATCTTCGCGCGGGGCGCCATGAAGAAGCTCTACCGCGGCGACCTCACCGAGGCCGAGGCCACGACCCTCGTGGTCCAGGCCCTGTACGACGCGGCAGACGACGACTCGGCGACCGGCGGTCCCGATGTCGCCCGCCGGATCTATCCGATCGTCACCGTGATCACCGAGGACGGCTTCCGCCGGCTCACCGACGACGAGTCCTCCGAGATCGCCCGCTCGATCCTGGAGCGGCGGCTGGAGCAGCCCGACGGCCCGCGGGCCGCGCTGCTGTAGCGGCGACCGGTCTTATCAAGGTGATCCAGTTGACCTCGACAGAAAGGGACGGATAACCGGTGTCGACGCCGTTCTATGTCTCCCCCCAGCAGGCGATGGCCGACCGGGCGGAGTACGCCCGCAAGGGCATCGCCCGCGGTCGCAGCCTGGTCGTGCTCCAGTACGCCGACGGCATCGTCTTCGTCGGCGAGAACCCGTCCCGCGCGCTGCACAAGTTCAGTGAGATCTACGACCGGATCGGCTTCGCCGCTGCCGGCAAGTACAACGAGTACGAGAACCTGCGGATCGGTGGTGTGCGGTATGCCGATCTTCGTGGTTACACCTATGACCGTGACGACGTGACCGCCCGCGGTCTCGCCAACGTCTACGCCCAGACGCTGGGCACCATCTTCTCCTCGGCGGGCGAGAAGCCGTACGAGGTGGAGCTGGTGGTCGCCGAGGTCGGTGAGACGCCGGACGGCGACCAGATCTACCGGCTGCCGCACGACGGCTCGATCGTGGACGAGCACGGTTCGGTCGCGGTCGGCGGCAATGCCGAGCTGATCAGCAACTACCTCGACCAGCAGCATCAGGAGGGCATGAGCCTGGCCGAGGGGCTCAAGCTGGCCGTGCAGGCCCTGTCCCGCGAGTCGAACGGCACGCAGCGGGAGATCCCCGCCGAGCGCCTGGAGGTCGCGGTGCTGGACCGTACGCGCCCGCAGGCCCGCAAGTTCAAGCGCATCGTGGGCCGCCAGCTCGCCCGCCTCCTGGAGGCGGACGGAGCGGCGACCGAGGCCGAGAGCAGCACCGAGGACGAGAGTTCCGACGAGGAGTAGCCCGTCTCATCTCACCCCTTGTGCGCCCCGGCCGTCGACACGGCCGGGGCGCAGGGCGTTCAGGGGCCGCTGGGTGGCGCCGTGGAGCCCCGCACGACCAGTTCGACGGGGATGTCCCCGGCGTCGGGTGTGCGGCCCTCCAGGACCGCCAGCAGGGCTCGCATGCCGCGTTCGCCGACCGCCTCCGCGTCCAGGCGCACGGTTGTCAGCTCCGGGTCGATGGCCGTGGCCAGGGCGAGGTCGTCGAGGCCGGTGACGGAGACGTCGTCGGGGACGCGCAGGCCCAGGCGGCGGATCGCCTTGTAGGCGCCGGCCGCCAGTTTGTCGTCGTCGCAGACCATGGCGGTGGGTCGGGGGCCGGGCTGTGCGAGGGCGGTTCCGACGGCGGCGAGGGCGGCCTCGATGGAGAGTGGGGAGTGGATCGTGCGCACGGAGGTTCCGGGGACGGCTCCGGCCCTGGCCGCCAGTTCCCGGGCGCGTACCTCGAAGGTCCAGGACGCCACGTCCGCCGCGACGTGGAGGAAGCGGCGGTGGCCCAGGGTGAGGAGGTGCTCGGTGACCTGGCGGATCCCGTCGGTGATGTCCAGGTTGACGGTGGCCGCGCCGAGGCTGCCCTCGGGGTCGCTGTCCAGCATCACGAGGGGCAGTTGGTCGCCGCGGATGTCGGTGACGGCGTCGGCGGCCATGGAGGAGGCGATGACGCCGTCGAGGGCCGCCTGGGCGGAGGCGAAGGGGTCGCGGGCCGGGCCGATCCCCGCGGGTGAGGGGTAGAGGACCACGCCGAAGCCGTGGTCGGCGGCGACGCGGGCGGCGCCGGTGTAGACGCCTGCGAAGAATTCGTTGGTGAGTGCCGGGACCACGAGCAGAACGGTGCGGGTGCGGCCCAGGCGGAGGTTGCGGGCGGCGAGGTTGGGCCGGTAGCCGAGGTCGCGGGCGGCCTCCCGTACGCGTTCCGCGGTCGTCGCCGAGACGCGGCCGCGCCACTTGTCGCCGAGGACGAGGGAGACCGCGGCCTGGGAGACTCCCGCCGCCTGTGCCACGTCACGGCTGGTCGGGCGCGTGCTGCTGCGTGCCACCGGGGACCTGCTCCTTCGTCTGGACGTGTGAACAGCGCACATGGTACGTATGGGAAGCGGGGTTATACGTAAAACTTGGAGGCGGGACATGGCGGCGGGGTATGCGGAGATTCTCAGGACCAGGCATGCCGCGCGTCTGCTCACGGGCACCCTGGTGGGCCGGCTGCCGTGTGCCGTGGCCGCGATCGCCATCGTGCTGTTCGTCCGGTCGGAGGGTGGCACCTACAGCCTGGCCGGCGGGCTGGCCGCGGTGTACGGGGTCGCCAACGCCGTCGGGCAGCCGCTGTTGGGCCGGCTCGTGGACGTGTACGGGCAGCCGCGCGTCCAGCTGCCCGCGGCGCTCGTCTCCGCGCTGGCCATGTCCGCCTTCGCCGTCGCCGGTACCGATGCGCTGGCGCTCGCGTACGCGTGCGTGGCGCTCTCCGGACTGTTCACACCGCCTCTGGAGGGCGGCCTGAGGGCGCTGTGGTCCTCGGTCCTGAAGAGCGAGGGCCAGGTGCAGACGGCGTACGCGATGGACGCGGTCGCCCAGGAGGTCATGTTCACCGTCGGCCCGTTGTTGGTGACCCTGTGCGTGTCGCTGTGGTCGGCACAGGCCGCGCTCGTGCTGGTCAACGTGGTCGGTGTGCTGGGGGCTCTCTCCGTGGTGCTCTCGCCGCCCTCGCGCGCGTGGCGTTCGGAGCCGCGAGAGGCGCACTGGCTCGGCGCCCTGCGCTCGCCCGGACTGCTCGTCCTGCTCGGCGCGTTCCTGGCCGTGGGGATGGCGCTCGGCTCCATCGCGGTCGCCGCCGTGGCGTACGCCGACGACCACGGCGGGGACGCGGTGTACGGCTGGCTGATGGCGGCCATCGGCCTCGGCGCGCTCGTCGGTGGTACGGCGTACGGCGCGCGGCAGTGGGGTGGTGCGCCGGAGCGGCGACTGCGGGTGCTGGTCGCGCTTCTGGCGGTGTGTTACCTGCCGCTCACGCTGACGCCGGGTCCGGTGGCCATGACGGCGCTCACGGCGGTCGCCGGTCTCTTCCTCGCGCCCTGCCTCGCCTGCGCTTTCGTGCTCGTCGACCGGCACGCGCCGCGCGGGACGGTCACCGAGGCGTTCTCCTGGATCGTGACCACGTTCACCGTGGGTTCCTCGGTCGGAACGGGCCTCACGGGCCCGGTCGTCGAGCGGGGTGGGGCGGTGTGGGGTTTCGCCGTGCCGGGTGTCGCGGGCGGCGTGTCGCTGTTGGTTCTGCTGGCCACCGGGCGGGTCCTCGCAGCTCCCGGCGCACGGCGGGTGGTTGCGGCTTCATCGGAAAATGATCCAAACCGTGCTGCCGAACCCCGTTTCAGGTCAGGGGATCGGGCGTAATGTTCACTCATGGACCGCCGCATTTTCGGGCTGGAGAACGAGTACGGCGTCACATGTACGTTCAGGGGACAGCGCCGCCTGTCTCCCGACGAGGTGGCGCGGTACCTCTTCCGCCGTGTCGTGTCATGGGGCCGCAGCAGCAATGTCTTTCTGCGAAACGGGGCCCGGCTCTATCTCGACGTGGGCTCACATCCGGAATACGCGACACCCGAATGTGACAACGTGACCGAACTGGTCACCCACGACAAGGCCGGCGAACGCATTCTGGAAGGACTCCTGGTAGACGCCGAACGACGCCTGCACGAGGAAGGAATCGCGGGCGACGTCTACCTCTTCAAGAACAACACCGACTCGGCGGGCAACTCCTACGGCTGCCACGAGAACTATCTCGTCGCGCGTCACGGGGAGTTCTCCCGGCTCGCGGACATCCTCATTCCGTTCCTGGTCACCCGCCAGCTCCTGTGCGGGGCGGGCAAGGTGCTGCAGACCCCGCGCGGAGCGGTGTACTGCGTCAGCCAGCGGGCCGAGCACATCTGGGAGGGCGTCTCCTCGGCGACGACCCGCTCGAGGCCCATCATCAACACCCGCGACGAACCGCACGCGGACGCCGAGCGCTACCGCCGCCTGCATGTCATCGTGGGTGACTCGAACATGTCCGAGACGACCATGCTGCTCAAGGTCGGCGCCACCGACCTGGTGCTGCGCATGATCGAGGCGGGCACCGTGATGCGCGACCTGACCCTGGAGAACCCGATCCGGGCGATCCGCGAGGTCAGCCACGACATCACCGGCCGGCGCAAGGTGCGCCTGGCCAGCGGCCGGGAGGCCTCCGCGCTGGAGGTGCAGCGCGAGTACTTCGAGAAGGCCGTGGACTTCTGCGAGCGCCGCGGCATCCGCACCGGCACCGTGGAGCAGGTCCTGGAGCTGTGGGGCCGCACGCTGGACGCGATCGAGGCCGAGGACCTCGACCGGATCGGCACCGAGATCGACTGGGTCATGAAGTACAAGCTCATCGAGCGGTACCGGGCCAAGCACAACATGACCATGTCCCACCCGAGGGTCGCGCAGATAGACCTCGCCTACCACGACATCCACCGCCGTCGTGGCCTCTACTACCTGCTGGAGAGGAAGGGCCAAGCAGCCCGAATCTGCAACGACTTGAAGATCTTCGAGGGCAAGTCCGTTCCCCCGCAGACTACTCGGGCCCGGCTGCGCGGCGACTTCATCCGCAGGGCCCAGGAGCAGCGCCGGGACTTCACCGTCGACTGGGTCCACCTCAAGCTCAACGACCAGGCGCAGCGCACGGTGTTGTGCAAGGATCCGTTCCGATCGGTGGACGACCGGGTGGAGAAGCTCATCGCAGGAATGTGAGCAACGCGTTCCAGTGAGACACCGGAACGCAACACGGGCGCCGTACGTTTCCAGTGCGGCGCCCTTCTCACGCCGTAGAGTTGCGCGCACGCCAGTCCACAAGATCGACCGATACGAGGCCCCAACCGTGCGCCGACGCTCCCTACTCATCGCCGTACCCGCAGGATTTGCCACGCTCGCCGCATGCGGCGACGACAACAAGTCCGACTCGGCCAAGGCCAGCGACAGCGCGTCGCCCTCCGCCTCGGCCACCTCCGCCGCGCCGCCGCCGAAGATCGTCGACGGTCCGCTGCCGGCGATCACCGCGGGCACCAAGTTCGGTGAGAAGCCCACCGTCGCCAAGGGCAGCGGCGATCCGTCGAAGAACGTCGCGGTCAAGACGGTCATCGCGGGCGGTGGCCGGACCGTCGCGGAGAACGACTACATCCAGGCCCACTACCTCGGCCAGATCTGGGACACGGCGAAGGTCTTCGACAACTCCTACGACCGTAAGACCCCGCTGCTCATCCAGTTGGCCCAGGGCAGCATCATCGACGGCTGGCGCTATGCGCTGGCGGGCAAGAAGGTCGGCAGCCGCGTCGAGTTCTCCATCCCGCCCACCTGGGCCTACGGCACCGAGGGCAACTCGCAGGCGGGCATCAAGGGCACCGACACGCTGGTGTTCGTGGCCGACATCCAGGGCACGTTCAACGCGACGAGTTCCGCGAAGGGCACGAACGTCGCACAGAGCGACGCGAACCTCCCCAAGGTCGGCACCAACACGGACGGCAAGGCGCCCTCCATCGACGTGCCCAAGACCGACGCGCCCACCAAGCTGGTGGCGGAGTACGTCATCGAGGGCGACGGTGACGAGGTCGCCGCGAAGGACACGGTGCTCGTCCAGTACAAGGGCGTGCTGTGGGACGGCGGCAAGGAGTTCGACTCGACGTACAGCCGCAAGGCCCTGACGTCGTTCTCGCTGCAGCAGGTCGTCAAGGGCTGGGCCGAGGGCCTGACCGGCAAGAAGGTCGGCAGCCGCGTCCTGATCGTCATCCCGCCGAAGCTGGGCTACGGCGACAGCCCGCCGGCCGGCAGCGGCATCAAGAAGGACTCCGTGCTGGTCTTCTCGGTCGACATCCTGGCGAAGATGTAGCGCCCGATAGGTGTAAGACTGTGCGTGTTGCCTTTCCGCAGACAAGCAGGAGCTAGAGACGTGAGCATCGAGAAGCCCGAGATCGACTTCCCGGGCGGCGAGCCCCCGGCGGACCTCGAGATCAAGGACATCTGGGAGGGCGACGGCGCCGTTGCGCAGGCGGGTCAGACCGTCACCGTCCACTACGTGGGCGTGGCCTTCAGCACCGGCGAGGAGTTCGACGCCAGCTGGAACCGCGGCACCCCCTTCCGCTTCCCGCTCGGTGGCGGCCGGGTCATCAAGGGCTGGGACCAGGGCGTGCAGGGCATGAAGGTCGGCGGCCGCCGCCAGCTGACCATCCCCGCGCACCTCGCCTACGGCAACCAGAGCCCGACCCCGGCGATCAAGCCGGGCGAGACCCTGATCTTCGTGGTCGACCTGGTCGCCGTCTGATCGCCGGATCCGACTGGACCCGATCACCTGGGGCCCATGCCTGCTCGGGCATGGGCCCTCGGCTTTTGCCACGCCACCGCGGGGCGGTACGGTCATCGTTCGTAAGCACATAGGGAGGCGAAGGGCGTCGATGGCCATTGCCAAGGCCGAGCGGCTGATGAACCTGGCGCTGTGTCTGCTCGGGACCCGACGGCCGCTCAGCAAGCGCGAGCTGCGTGAGTCCATCGAGGCGTATCTGGAAGCCAATTCGGACGACAGCTTCAGCCGGATGTTCGAGCGCGACAAGGACGATCTGCGCGAACTCGGCCTGGTCATCGAGACGGTCGAGAACCTCGACGGCGAGATGGGCTACCTCGCCCGCCGCGACAGCAACCGCCTCCCGCCCATCACCCTCGACGCCGAAGAGGCGGCCGCCCTCGGTCTCGCCGCCAAGGTGTGGCAGCAGGCCCGGCTCGCGGGCGCGGCCAGCGGCGCCCTGCAGAAGCTGCGCGCTGCCGGGCTGCCCGAGGACGTCGACCCGTACGAGGCCCACGGCGCCCTGGAGCCCCGTATCCCCGTGCACGAGGTGGCGTTCGAGCCGCTGATGCTCGCCTGCCGCGACCGCCGCCCGGTCGTCTTCGACTACCGCAAGGCCACCGCCGCGCACCCGGAGCCCCGACATGTCGAGCCATGGGCGCTGGAGTGCTGGCGCGGGCACTGGTACCTGGCCGGCTGGGACCGCGACCGGGGCGCCGAGCGGGTGTTCCGGCTGTCGCGGATCACCGGCAAGGTGCGCAGCCGCAGCGGGCAGTTCACCGCCCCGATCCCCGATGTCGTCACGGTCCGCGAGACCGTCGCGAGCTGGGCGGGGGAGACCGCCGACCGCTCCGCGCTGATCCGGCTGCGTTCCGGGGCGGGGTACCCCCTTCGGGCGAAGGCCTCGGCGGTGCGGGAACTCGGGGACGGCTGGGACGAGTTGGAGATTCCGTATGGGCACGGACTGGACGCCTGGCTGGTGGAGTTCGGGCCGGACGTGATGGTCCTGGAGCCGGCCGAGCTGCGTGCGGACGTGGTGGACCGGCTGCGTGCCGTGGCCAAGGGCTGAGGGGGAGCGGAGCAGGACAGTGGCAGGTAAACCGGTCAGGCCCGTGAACGCCATCGACCAGACCCGGCGGATGCTCAGCTTGGTGACCTACCTGAAGGAGCGCCCCGGAGCCCGGGTCGAGGACGTCGCGCGTGCCTTCGGCATCACCGAGGACGAGCTGGTCTCCGACCTCGACGTGCTGCCCATGTGCGGCACCAGCTTCCGCGGCGGCGATCTGCTCGACATCGACACCGACGGTGAGCGCATCTGGTGGCACAACCCCGCCGCGCTCGGCGAGGAGACCGCCGAGCCGCTGCGGCTGGCCGCCGACGAGGCGACCGCGCTGCTGGTGGCCGCCCGCGCGGTGTCCACCCTGCCCGGGCTCCGGGAGGGCGACCGGCAGGCGCTGCTGCGGGCCACCGCCAAGGTGGAGACGGCGGCGGGCGAGGCGGCCGGAGCCAGCGCGCGGCTGTCCGTCACCTTCGAGGCCGAGGGAGGCGTCTTCGCCGACGTCGACCGGGCCATCTCCGAGCGCCGCCGGCTGTGGATCCGCTACTACTCGCCGGCCCGCGACGAGGTCACCGAGCGAGAGATCGACCCCATCCGCCTGGTCAGCGTCGGGCACACCTACGTCGAGGCCTGGTGCCGCCGCTCCGAGGCGCGCCGCACCTTCCGGCTCGACCGGGTCGCCGAGATCAAGATCCTGGACGAGCCCTCCGTGCCGCCCGAGATAGAGCTCAGGGACCTCTCGGAGGCGCTGGTGCAGCCCGCCGCCGAGGACCCTGAGGTCGTCGTCGAGGTCGGTCCCGGCGGCCGCTGGGTCGCCGAGTACTACCCGCACGACAGTGCGGATGAGCTACCGGACGGCGGGCTGCGTATTACCCTGCGCACCCCCGACCCGACCTCGCTGCGCCGCCTGGCGCTGCGGCTGGGGCGCGACGGCCGTATCGTCTCGCCGCCCGACCTCGCCGACAGCGCCCGCCGGGCGGCCCGTGAGGCGCTTGCCGCCTATGACGGGGTCGAGGTGCACACGGTTCGCGAGGGGCAGAACGACAGGCCGTACGACAGGCCGGAGTGAGCCGGAGGGGCTCGCCGGTGTCGAGGGGGCGACCGCGCGGAGGCCCGAAGGGCTGAGCACGGCCGCGGCCTCGACACCGGCTCGGAGCGCCCCGCAGGGAGAACGACCCATGGGAGAGGAGCGGGAGCTTTGAGCGAGTCGTCGGTGTCCGGGGTGCAGGGGATTTCGGTGGCGGCCGCCTTCGCGGGGATGAGAAGTGTGTCCCCGGTGGTGTTCAAGGCCGGGTGCCCGGACTGCCGCGGCAGCTTCGAGCTCACCGCGGCCGCCCTGCGGCTGGCCATCGGCGCCACCAGCAAGAGCACCTTCTACTCCTTCACCTGCCCCGACTGCGGCGTCCTGGTCCGCAAGCCGGCGGGGGAGCGGATCGTCGAGCTGCTCACCGGCGGCGGGGTGCGCACCCTGCGGCTGCACTCGGCGACGTAGCGGAGCCGGGGAGGGTCTAGGCTCGTCGGCATGTTCTGGCCGATGTTCGCGGTAGCTGTGGGTTTTCTGGGCCTCGCCGTCCTCGGGGTGCTCGCCGTGCGGGTGTTCCTGGAGGCGCAGCGCCTCGGCAGGCAGGTCAGCGACTCGGCGCGCCGTATCAACAGGGCTGCCGAGGACCTCGAGCGGGCGGCCGGGAGTACCGCCCGCGCTGTCGACTCACTGTGACCGCCGCTGTGTGAGACGTGTGAGTCCTGGGCCGGAGGCGTTTTGGGTCACTTCGACCTGTCACCCGGACCACACTGGCAGGTACGCTGCTGGTCGCGGACCGGAGAACGAGGCCCGGGCCGCGGACCGGGAGTACGCACGGGGATTGCCTCACGTTTACCCCTGAGCGTTACGATCGCTGACAACACGATCGATCGGACAAGTGTCCGACCGGTCGGACAGCACCCCACCCCCAGCCGCCTCGGTGAGAAGGTAAAGACTTATGTTCGGAAGGCTCGGCGCCCCCGAGATCATTCTCATCCTCGTCGTCGTCATCCTGCTGTTCGGCGCGAAGAAGCTTCCCGACATGGCGCGTTCGCTCGGCAAGTCCGCTCGCATCCTCAAGAGCGAGGCCAAGGCGATGAAGGAAGAGGGCAGCAGCACGGCCACCCCGGCCGGCCCGCCGAACACCGGTGAGCAGCCCCCCGCCCAGCGCACCATCCAGGCCTCTCCCGGCGACGTGACCAGCTCGCGCCCGGTCACCGAGCCGACGGACACCACCAAGGCCTGACGCCGGGCCGGACCCGTCCGGCCTGCCGCACGAGATGAGGACGTGGGTTGCCCAAGTCTGCCCGCAAGCAGGAGAAGGATCCCGAGGGGCGGATGCCCCTTGCGGATCACCTTCGTGAGCTCCGCAACCGGCTCGCGAAGGCGATGCTGGCCATCGTCATCGTGACGATCGTCGCCGCCTTCTTCTACAACGACATCATCAACTTCCTCACCAAGCCGATCCTCGACTCGGTCGGCTGTGGGAAGTCCTTCGCGGAACTGGCGAGCGCCGCCAAGTCCACCGACACCAGCCAGCAGTGCGCGCGGATCACCATCAACGGTCTCCTCGCGCCCTTCACGCTGGCCCTTCAGGTCTCGCTGATGGCCGGTGTCGTGTTCGCCTCGCCGATCTGGCTGTACCAGCTGTGGGCCTTCGTCGCCCCCGGCCTGCACCGGAACGAGAAGAAGTACGCCTACGGCTTCGTCTTCACCGGCGTCCCGCTGTTCCTGGGCGGCGGTTTCTTCGCCTACAAGGTGCTGCCGACCACGGCCAAGGTGCTGATCGACTTCACCCCGCACGGCGTGGACAACCTGCTGCCGCTGGACGACCTGCTGCAGCTGGTCACGCGCATGGTGATCGTCTTCGGCCTCTCCTTCGAGCTGCCCCTGCTGCTGGTCATGCTGAACCTCACCAGGGTGCTCACCGGCAAGCGGATGCTCGGCTGGTGGCGCGGCATGATCATGGGCATCACGGTGTTCGCGGCGATCGCCACGCCCAGCACCGACCCCATCTCGATGCTGGCCCTCGCCGGACCGATCTGGGTGCTGTACTTCGGCGCGGTCGCCTTCTCGCTGACCAACGACAAGCGCAGGCGCCGGCGTGAGGAGGAGGGCCCCGACGACGACGAGGCCTCCGATCTGGACCTGACCCCCGAGGACATCGGCGAGGTCGAGACGGTCTCCGCGAGCCGGGCGCTGCCGGAGCAGGCGAGCACGGACCGGGTCAACGGTTATGACGACGTGACCTGAGACCCCGCCCGCATCAGACACCGAGAGGTGCCCACGTCCCCCGTGACGTGGGCACCTCTCGGTGTTTGAGGGCCCTTGTTCCGGATAATGATCGTCCTGTTGTCAGTGGGGCCCGGTACGCTCGAAAGCACGATGACAGAGGACCTCACTCCGGCCGAGCGGTATGCCGCTGCCCGTCAGCGCGCTGTCGAGCAGGCCACCGCGCTCGCCTCCTTCCGCGAGATGTACGACTTCGGCCTCGACCCCTTCCAGATCGAGGCCTGCCAGGCACTCGAAGCGGGCAAGGGAGTGCTGGTCGCGGCGCCCACCGGCTCCGGCAAGACGATCGTGGGCGAGTTCGCCGTCCACCTGGCCCTGCAACAGGGCAAGAAGTGCTTCTACACGACACCCATCAAGGCGCTGTCGAACCAGAAGTACGCCGACCTGTGCCGCCGTTACGGCGCGGACAAGGTGGGGCTGCTCACCGGCGACAACAGCGTCAACTCCGAGGCGCCGGTGGTCGTGATGACCACCGAGGTGCTGCGGAACATGCTGTACGCCGGATCGCAGACGCTGCTCGGGCTCGGGTACGTGGTCATGGACGAGGTGCACTACCTCTCCGACCGGTTCCGGGGTGCCGTATGGGAAGAGGTGATCATTCATCTTCCCGAGTCGGTCACGCTGGTCTCGCTCTCCGCGACCGTGTCCAACGCCGAGGAGTTCGGGGACTGGCTCGACACCGTGCGCGGTGACACCCAGGTCATCGTCTCCGAGCACCGGCCCGTGCCGCTGTTCCAGCATGTGCTCGCCGGGCGGCGGATGTACGACCTCTTCGAGGAGGGGGAGGGCAGCAAGAAGGCCGTCAACCCCGATCTGACGCGGCTGGCGCGGATGGAGGCCAGCCGGCCGTCGTATCAGGACCGGCGGCGTGGGCGGGCCATGCGGGAGGCCGACCGGGAGCGGGAGCGGCGACAGCGGTCCCGGGTGTGGACACCCGGGCGGCCCGAGGTCATCGAGCGGCTCGATGCCGAGGGGCTGCTGCCGGCGATCACCTTCATCTTCAGCCGGGCCGCTTGTGAGGCCGCCGTCCAGCAGTGCCTGTACGCGGGGTTGAGGCTGAACGACGAGGAGTCGCGGGAACAGGTGCGTGCTCTCGTCGAGGAGCGTACGGCTTCGATTCCGACCGAGGATCTGCATGTTCTCGGGTACTACGAGTGGCTCGAAGGGCTCGAGCGGGGGATCGCGGCCCACCATGCGGGCATGCTGCCGACCTTCAAGGAGGTCGTCGAGGAGCTGTTCGTACGGGGGCTGGTGAAGGCCGTCTTCGCGACCGAGACGCTGGCGCTGGGTATCAACATGCCTGCTCGGTCCGTGGTGTTGGAGAAGCTCGTCAAGTGGAACGGCGAGCAGCACGCGGACATCACGCCGGGCGAGTACACGCAGTTGACCGGGCGTGCGGGGCGGCGCGGGATCGACGTCGAGGGCCATGCCGTCGTGCTCTGGCAGCGCGGGATAAGTCCCGAGCATCTGGCGGGGCTCGCGGGTACGCGTACCTATCCGTTGCGGTCGAGCTTCAAGCCGTCGTACAACATGGCGGTCAACCTGGTGGAGCAGTTCGGGCGGCACCGGTCGCGGGAGCTGCTGGAGACGTCGTTCGCGCAGTTCCAGGCCGACAAGTCGGTGGTCGGGATCTCCCGGCAGGTGCAGCGCAACGAGGAGGGGCTGGAGGGCTACAAGGCCTCCATGACCTGCCACCTGGGGGATTTCGAGGAGTATGCGCAGCTGCGGCGGGATCTGAAGGACCGGGAGACCGAGCTGGCCCGCCAGGGAGTGGCGCAGCGGCGGGCCGAGGCCGCGGTGGCCCTGGAGAAGCTGAAACCGGGGGACGTCATCCATGTGCCCACCGGGAAGTACGCGGGGCTCGCGCTGGTCCTGGATCCGGGGCTGCCGGCCGGACGGTCCAACGGGCACCGGGGATTCGAGCATCATGACGGGCCGCGGCCGCTGGTGCTGACCGCTGAGCGGCAGGTCAAGCGGCTGGCCTCGATGGACTTTCCGGTGCCGGTCGAGGCCTTGGAGCGGATGCGGATTCCCAAGTCCTTCAATCCGCGCTCACCGCAGTCGCGTCGGGACCTCGCGTCCGCGTTGCGGACCAAGGCCGGGCACATTCCGCCGGAGCGGGCGCGGAAGCAGCGGTCGCAGGCGGCGGACGACCGGGAGATCGCCCGGCTGCGGACCGCTCTTCGGGCGCACCCCTGTCATGGGTGCAGCGACCGTGAGGACCATGCTCGGTGGGCCGAGCGATATCACCGGCTGCTTCGGGACACCTCGCAGTTGGAGCGACGGATCGAGGGGCGGACGAACACGATCGCGCGGACCTTCGACCGGATCGTGGCTCTGCTGACCGAGCTGGACTATCTGCGCGGGAACGAGGTCACCGAGCACGGGAAGCGGCTGGCCCGGCTGTACGGCGAGCTGGATCTGCTGGCCAGCGAGTGTCTGCGGGCCGGGGTGTGGGAAGGGCTCGCGCCGGCGGAGCTCGCCGCTTGTGTCTCGGCGTTGGTGTACGAGGCGCGGGTGGGCGACGATGCGATGGCCCCGAAGCTGCCGTCCGGGAAGGCCAAGGCCGCGCTGGGGGAGATGGTGCGGATCTGGGGGCGGTTGGATGCCCTGGAGGAGGACTTCCGGATCACGCAGAGCGAGGGTGTGGGGCAGCGGGAGCCGGATCTCGGATTTGCCTGGGCCGCGTACATGTGGGCCTCCGGGAAGGGGCTCGATGAGGTGCTTCGGGAGGCGGAGATGCCTGCGGGGGACTTTGTGCGGTGGTGCAAGCAGGTGATCGATGTGCTGGGGCAGATTTCGGCGGCGGCTCCCTCCCGGGAGGGGACGACTGTGGCGAAGGCTGCGCGCAAGGCGGTCGATCAGTTGCTGCGGGGTGTTGTGGCCTACTCGTCGGTGGGGTGAGGGTTCGGCGGCGGGTGCGGGTGGTGTGCGGCTGGTCGCGTCCACGCGGCGGCAGCCGCACATCGATACAGCCCCGCGCCCCTAGGGCGTTGCCTCCCCCCGGCGACGCAGATACGAGCGCCAGCCGCCGTACGACGTGATGTCCTCGGCGTTCGCCAGCGCGCTCGGCTCGCACAGGAAGCCGGGGGTTCGGGTGCCGTCCGCCAGTTCGACGCTGCCCAGGGCCATGGGGCGGGGGAGTGCCGTCAGGAACTGGCCCAGGGCCTGCGCCGGGAGGCGCCATACCTCCGTCTCGATCTCGGCCCCGCCTTCTCCGACGTACACGAGGCCGGGCTTCGGCGGGTCTGTCGGCAAGGCGTGCAGTCGGTACAGCGGGGCCGTCGTGGTCGTTCGGTCCAGACGGGCTCCAAGAGCCAGAAGCTGTGGGTTCAGCGGCTGACCGGCCAGGTGGGCGCCCACCACCGTCAGTCGGGTCTCCGGCTGGAGCAGTGCGGCGATTCGGGTCAGGCGTTCGTCCGTGAAGGCCGGGCCGATCAGCATGACGCCGAAGGGGAGGCCGTTGACTTCGGTGGCCGGGACGGCCGCCGCTGCCAGGTCGAAGAGGTTGGTGGAGTTGGTGAAGCGGCCCAGGCGGGCGTTGGCGCCCAGGGGGTCGGCTGCCACGTCGGCGAGGGTGGGGTGGCCGGGGGCGGTGGGCAGCAGCAGGGCGTCCGCGTCCGACAGTTCGGCCAGGGCGTGGGCGCGGAGGGTCTCCAGGCGGTCCTGGTCGGCGTAGAGCTGGTGGGCCGGGATGTCGCGGGCCCCGGTGATGATGGCGGCGACTGTGGGGTCCAGGTCGTGGGGGTCGGAGGCCAGCGCCTTGTCGATGAACGGGCCCACCGCTGTGTAGCGCTCGGCCACGAACGCGCCCTCGTAGAGCATGGCGGCCGCTTCGGTGAAGGGGGTCAGGTCGAGGGTGCGGATTTCGGCGCCTGCCTGGCGGAGTTGGGCCACCGCCGCCTCGTATGCCTCCGCCCAGCCCTCGTCGAGTTCGCCCAGCTGGCCGGGTCGGGGGATGGCTATGCGCCAGGGGCCCGGGGCGCGTTGAGGGAGGGGCGGCAGGTCACGGGCCGGCGGGGCCGTCATGTGGGAGAGGGCCTGTTCGGCCTCGGGGAGCGTGCGGGCGAATACGGTGACGCAGTCTATGGAGGCGCAGGCCGGGACCACGCCCGTCGTGGGGACCAGGCCCCTTGTCGGCTTGAGGCCGACTATGCCGTTGAAGGCGGCCGGGACCCGGCCCGAGCCCGCCGTGTCCGTGCCGAGGGCGAAGTCGACGAGGCCGAGGGCTACGGCGACCGCCGAGCCCGAGCTGGAGCCGCCGCTGATGCGGGTCGGGTCGTGGGCGTTGCGGACCGCTCCGTGCGGGGAGCGGGTGCCCACCAGGCCCGTTGCGAACTGGTCGAGGTTGGTGGTGCCCAGGACTATCGCGCCTGCCGCTCGCAGGCGGGCCACCACCGGCGCGTCCGCCTGGGGCTCGTAGGCGTACGACGGGCAGCCTGCGGTGGTGGGCAGGCCGGCCACGTCTATGTTGCCCTTGGCCGCGAACAGGCGTCCGGCGAGGGGGAGTCGATCGCCTGCCGCCAGGCGGTCATCGATCGATCGGGCCTCCGTCTCGACCTCCGACCGCGGGCGCAGGTCGATCCAGATCTCGGGGCGGTCCACCGCCTCGATACGGGCATAGGCGGCACGGACACGGGTCACTGCGGACATCTCTTGCTCCTCGGGTGTTTCAGTGCGCCGCCGGGGCGAGTACGACCAGTGCCGTTCCCGCCTCCACCTGGTCGCCCGGTCTGGCCAGGATCTCCGTCACCACGCCGTCCATCGGTGCGTGCACCCTGGACTCCATCTTCATCGCCTCCAGCGCGAGCAGTGGCTGGCCCGCTGAGACCGAATCGCCCGGTTCCACGTTCAACTGCCATACGGATGCGGCGAATTCGGCTTCCACCAGGCGACCGCCCGCAGGGATGCTCACCTCGGCGGGGGGAGCCGGCGGCGCTGAGGCCGCTTCCGCCCGAGCGAACTCGCCCGCCGCTTCCCAGGCGTCCCGTTCCGCCGAGAAGGCGGCCTGCTGGCGGGACCTGAACTCCGCTATGGAATCCGCCTGTTCGGTGAGGAAGGTCTGGTAGTCGGCCAGGGAGAAGGTGCCCTCTTCGATGGCGGGGACGAAACGGCCGGATGTGATGTCGGCCCGTAGGGCGAGGAGTTCGTCCGCGTCCACGGGATACCACTTGATGCGGTCGAAGAAGCGGAGCAGCCAGGGGGAGCCCGGTTCGAAGGCGCCGCGTTGCTGCCAGGGGGACCAGACCTGGGTGGTGCGGCCCACGAACTGGTAGCCGCCGGGCCCCTCCATGCCGTAGATGCACAGGTAGGCGCCGCCGATGCCCACCGAGTTCTCGGCCGTCCAGGTGCGGGCCGGGTTGTACTTGGTGGTGACGAGGCGGTGGCGGGGGTCGAGAGGTGTGGCCACGGGGGCGCCCAAGTAGACGTCTCCCAGGCCCAGTACGAGGTACTCGGCGTCGAAGACCGTGCGGTGGACGTCGTCGACGGTGGCGAGGCCGTTGACCCTGCGGATGAACTCGATGTTCCAGGGGCACCACGGGGCGTCGTCGCGGACGCCCGCCATGTAGCGGGCCGTCGCCTCGCGGGTCGCCGGGTCGTCCCAGGAGAGGGGGAGACGGACCGTGCGGGAGGGGACGACCAGTTCGTGGGTGGGCGGGAGAGCGGTCGCCATCTCCCTTACGGAGGTGAGGAGTTCGTCCAGTGGGAGGCGGGTGGGGTCCGTCTGGATCTGGAGGGAGCGGATGCCGGGGGTGAGGTCCTTGATGCCGTCGGGGGCGTCCGCCGCCACCGCTTCCATCAGGGCGTGGACACGCATCCGCAGGGCCAGGTCCAGGTGCATGGGGCCGAACTCGACCAGCAGGTTGTCGTCGCCGCTGCGGCGGTACGTCACGTCGCCGTCGCGGGCCAGGATGCCGCCGTCGACGATCGCGGGGCGCGGTGAGCCGTCGGTCCGTACCGGGGTGAACTTCACCGTGTCGCCCGGGCGTAGTTGGCCCAGCTTCCAGCGTTCGGTGCTGAGTACCGTTGCCGGGCAGACGAAGCCGCCCAGGGAGGGGCCGTCCGGGCCCAGCAGGACCGGCATGTCGCCCGTGTAGTCGACGGCGCCGACCGAGTACGGGGTGTCGTGGATGTTGGACGGGTGCAGGCCGGCCTCGCCGCCGTCGGTGCGGGCCCAGCGGGGCTTGGGGCCGACCAGGCGGACCCCGGTACGGGCCGAGTTGAAGTGGACCTTCCAGTCGGCCGCGTAGAAGTCGCGGACGTCCTGCTCGGTGAAGAACTCCGGTGCCGCGTGCGGGCCTTCGGTGGCGCCGAGGTGCCAGACGGCACCGCATTGCGGGCGGTCCTCGGTCGGCACCGGGGAGCCGTCGGTGACCGTACCGCCGTGCAGGACGTCGCCCGTGCGCAGTGCCCGGCCGCCGTGGCCGCCGAAACGGCCGAGCGTGAAGGTGCTCGCGCTGCCCAGGAAGGGCGGTATGTCCAGGCCGTCGGCGAACAACACATAGGTCCGCAGGCCGTGTTCGGTGGGTGTGCCGATCTCCAGTACGGCTCCCGCCGGCACGGTCACCGGCTCCCACTGGGGCACCGGTGCGCCGTCGATGCTCACCGGTGCCGGTGCGCCCGTCACACAGACCGTCGTGGGGTGCGTGAACCTCAACGTCGGCCCCTGGAGCGTGCATTCGAGGCCCGGGGCGCCCTCACGGTTGCCCAGCGCGCGGTTGCCGAGCCGGAAGGAGCGGTCGTCCATCGGGCCGCAGGGGGGTACGCCGACCTGCCAGTAGCCGGTGCGGCCCGGCCAGTCCTGCACGGTGGTGAGGGTGCCGCCGGATATGACCTCGATGCGCGGGGTCGGGTCGGTCACCGAAGCGAGCGTCGCCGTGGAGTGGGCGGCGGCCCGGAACGCCCGGTCCGCGAGCGCCGCGCGGACCAGACCCAGGTTCGTCTCGATGCCGTCCACCCGGGTGCGGGACAGCGCCTCGTCCAGACGGTGCAGGGCGTGGGCGCGGTCGGGGCCGTAGGCGATGACCTTGGCGAGCATGGGGTCGTACGACGTCGTCACCTCGGTGCCCGTCTCGACCCAGCCGTCCACGCGTACGCCGGGCGGGAACTCGACCCTGGTCAACAGGCCCGCGCTGGGCCGGTGTTCGCGTGAGGGGTCCTCCGCGTAGAGGCGGGCCTCGACGGCGTGGCCGCGGGGGGTGCCCGGGTCGGTCACCACGTCGTGCTCGCCCCGGGCCAGGCGCAGCATCCAGGCGACCAGGTCGACGCCGTAGATCTCCTCGGTGACCGGATGTTCCACCTGGAGGCGGGTGTTGACCTCCAGGAAGTAGGCCTCCTCGCGTGCGGCGTCGTAGACGAACTCGACCGTTCCCGCGGAGCGGTAGCCGACCGAGGCGCACAAGTCGCGGGCCGAGGCGGCGAGTCGGGTGCGCACGTGGGTGGGGAGGCCGGGGGCCGGGGCCTCCTCCAGGACCTTCTGGTTGCGGCGTTGCAGCGAGCAGTCGCGGTCGCCGAAGGTGACCACTCTGCCCTCGCCGTCGCCGAAGACCTGCACCTCGACATGGCGGGCGTGCTCCACCAGGCGTTCCAGGAAGACGCCGGCGGAGGAGAAGGAGGCGGCGGCGACGCGGTGGACGCGGTCCCAGGCGTCGGTCAGTTCGTCGGCCGATCGACATGCCGACATACCGATTCCGCCGCCTCCGCCGGTCGCCTTGAGCATGACCGGGTAGCCGATGGCCGCAGCCTGGGACAGGGCTTCGTCCAGTGAGTTCAGAAGTCCTGTTCCGGGTGCGAGGGGGACTCCTGCCGCCTCGGCCGCCGCACGGGCCGTGTGCTTGGCGCCGAAGAGGTCGAGCTGTTCCGGCGTCGGGCCCACGAAGACGATTCCGGCCTCCTCGCAGCGGCGTGCGAAGAGCGCGTCCTCGGAGAGGAAGCCGTAGCCGGGGTGGATCGCGCCCGCGCCGGTGTCCTTGGCCGCCTTCAGGACCAGGTCGGCGTCGAGGTACGACTCCTTCGCGGGCGCCGGGCCGAGGCGGACCGCCTCGTCGGCCAGGCGGACGTGCGGTGCCGAGCGGTCGGGGTCCGCGTACACGGCGACTGTGCGCAGGCCCAGTTCGCGCGCGGTACGGATGATCCGTACCGCTATCTCACCTCGGTTGGCGACCAGGAGCGTCTCGAAGCTCATCCGGCCGCCCCGATCGTCATCTCCACCGCCGTCGGGTCGAAGCCGTTGCAAGGGTTGTTGATCTGGGGGCAGTTGGAGACCAGGACCAGAACGTCGCGCTCGGCGCGGAGGGTCAGCCTGAGACCGGGGGCCGAGATGCCGTCGACTATGCCGAGGGTGCCGTCCTTCTCGACCGGCACGTTCATGTACCAGTTGATGTTGGACACCAGGTCGCGCTTGCCGAGGCCGTGACGAGAACCCTCCGCGAGGAAGTTGTCCACGCACGCGTGCTGTGACCAGGTGTGGTGGCCGTAGCGGAGGGTGTTGGACTCCTTGGAGCAGGCGCCGCCCACCGTGTCGTGGCGGCCGACCTCGTCGTCGACGACGGTCATGAGGGGGGTGTGCTCGTTGGAGAGCAGGACGCTGCCCGTGGTCAGGAAGATGTTGCCCTGCGCGTGGATCGTGTCGGGCGCGCTGTAGCGGACCGATGTGTCGTGGGCGTCGTAGACGAGGAAGTCGACCGCCTGGTTGCCGTGCAGGTCGGCGATGGTCAGGGTCTCGCCCTCGTGGATCACGGACGACCAGGCGGCGCGCGCCGCAACGACGGTCGTGCGCACGGGCGTTGGTGTGTTCGTGGTCATGCGAGCCCCCTCGCGGCAAGGAATTCGGCGGTGTTGAGGAAGGCGCGGCGGCCTTCGGGGGTGGCGTCCCACAGGGGGTCGCCCGGTGCGGTCGGGGCCGCGCGCCAGGCCAGGACCTCCAGGGGGGTGCTCGTGTACTCGGGGCGCGGGTCGGCCGGGTGCGGGACGTTGGCGATCAGCACCGTCACGTCCTGCTCGGCGCGGAGTGTGATGCTGCCGCCGGGGCCCGTCGAGCCGGTGAAGTCGAGGGAGCCGTCGTCGCGGACCTCGACGCCCTGGAAGAACGAGAGGGACGGGGGCAGGTCGCGGGGCTCCAGGCCGTTCTTCGCCGCGGCCAGCTTGAACAGCTCGCGGCCGGCGGGGGACGGGGACTGCGGGGTGCCGTCGCCGTAGCGCTCGGTGTTGCGTACGAGGGTGGAGGTGCCGCACAGCGCGTCGTGGCGGCCGGCGGTGTCGGCGATCACCGACGCCAGGACGCGGCCCTGGTCGGAGAGGAGGAGCCGGCCCTCGGACAGGTAGGCGTTCCACTGGACCTTGACCGTGTCGGCCACGTTCAGGCGCTCCCAGGGGCGGTCTGCCACGAAGAGGAGCAGATGGGCGCAGGCGTCGCCGCGCAGGTCGGTGAGGCGCAGTTCGGTGCCGCGGGCCAGGACGCGGTGAGTGTAGTTGCCGCCCGCGACCGTCTCCGCCCAGACCAGGTGGCCCGCCTCGCAGGGCGGGGCCGGCCAGTCGGCGGCCGGGACGACCGGCATCGCCTCCGCACGGGCGCCCTCCTGGGCGCGGGCGTGGTCTCGGGCTCCGTATGTGGTCGCTGTCGCCATCGCGGACCTCCGGCTCCGGGGTCGATTCCAGTACTGCATTTCTGTCGCCCGACAGAAATTAGGAGCCGGCCGGGTCGGCGGCGTTGCCCGGGTGTTGCCGGTCGGTTACCGAGCCCTCACCAAGATCACCCGGAGATCGCCGTGGGGGGGCGGTGTGCGAGGATCGAACGCATGGGGACGACAGGTGGGCGCCGGGTCGGCCGGCCGAGGGCCGCGCAGCGGCCGGACAGCGGGCTCTCGCCGCGGGACGAACTCCTCGCCGCCGCCGCCGAGTTGTTCACCACCCGCGGCTACGCGGCCACCACCACCCGGGCGGTCGCCGAGCGGGCGGGCATGCGGCAGGCCTCCATGTACCACTACGTCTCCGGCAAGGAGGAACTCCTCGCCGACCTCCTCGAGTCCACGGTCACGCCCTCGCTCGCCTACGCCCGTGAGCTTCTCGCCGACGACGCGAGCCCGGCCGAGGAGCGGCTGTGGGAACTGTGCCGGACGGACGTGGAGCTGCTGTGCGGCGGGTCGCACAATCTCGGCGGGCTGTATCTGCTGCCCGAGGTGCGGGCCGAGCGGTTCGCCGGGTTCCATGCCGTGCGCGCCGAACTCAAGGACGCCTACCGGCAGTTGCTGGCCGCGACCGCGGCGGGCGGTGCGCTCGCCAAGAACGAGCTGGATCTGCGGACCGATCTGCTCTTCGGGTTGATCGAGGGTGTGATCCTCGTGCATCGATCCGACCCCGAGCGCCCCGTGTCGGTGTTTGCAGAGGCCACCGCGGACGCCGCGCTGCGCATCGCGGGCGTCTGAAACGACGTCCGCGTCCCTGCCGGAAGGCGATCTTCACTCATCACGGTGAGTGATTTTCGTACGCTCATTCGCTGTAACGCGTTGTGTTCGAGTGGGGGCGCAGTGTGCAAATGGAGCTGAGAGTACTCGCTTCGCGCGCCCCTTTTCAGGTGCTTGCTGAATATGACACGGCGATGATCCGGTCGGACTAAGCTCGCCCGCGGCGCACCGAGTTGAGGTGTATTCGTGCGCTTGTTCCCCATATGCGCGACTCCCAGCCGATTCGTTTCAGAGGGCCTACATGGTGAGTGTTCAGTCCCCGCCCGGGCGCCGTGAACTTCCTTACGCGCGCGTGCTGTTGTTCCCCGCCATACTGATGGCCGCGGTGACCGGAGCCGCCGTCGCGGCGGTGGCCGAACCGGCCCGCGTCGCCGTCGGATGGTGCGGCGCCGTAGCGACGCTGCTGGTCATCGCGACGGCGGCCGAGGCGGTACGACGCGGCCGCGCCCTGCGCACGCTGCGTGACGAGGGCGCCCGTCACACTGCGTATCTGGAACGGCGCATCGCCGGCCACGACCAGGAGATGCTCCGCCTCGCGGAGGAGATCGCACCGGTCGCCATCCACTGGTTGCGCTCCGGGAATTCTCCCGCGGAGGTGATTCGCCAGCTGGGCAACGTCGACCCCAGCTACGGTCAACTTCCCGAGGGGCAGCTCCGGTTGCTCAGGAGGGTGCTCGACATCGTCGACACCGAGGAAGCCCTGCGGGACTCCTCACAGCGCTCCTTCGTCAGCATCGCCCGACGCGTCCAGGCGATCGTCCACCAGCAGAACAAGGAACTGCGGGAGATGGAGGAGGACCACGGGCGCAATCCCGAGGTCTTCGACGACCTGCTCCGCATCGACCACGGCACCGCGCTGATCGGCCGCCTCGCCGACTCCATCTCCGTGCTCGGCGGCGGCCGGCCCGGACGCCAGTGGCCCGCACCCGTCCCGCTGTACAGCGTGCTGCGCGGTGCCATGTCCCGCATCCTGGAGTACCGGCGCATCTCGCTCGACAACATCGCCAAGGTCAACATCGCCGGAATCTCCGTCGAGCCGGTCATCCACGCCTGCGCCGAACTCCTCGACAACGCCACGCGCTACTCGCCCCCGCAGACCAAGGTGCACGTCATCGCCAGCGAGGTGCAGACGGGCATCGCCATCGAGATCGAGGACGCCGGCGTCAGCCTCAGCGAGGAGGCCCGCGCCAAGGCGGAGACCATGCTGGAGCGCGCCATGGCCGGTGTCGATCTCCAGGAGCTCGGCGACTCCCCGCGCCTGGGCCTCGCCGTCGTGGGCCGGCTGTGCAAGGCGTACGACATGCAGATCTCGCTGCGCTCCTCGGCGTACGGCGGCGTCCGCGCCGTCCTCGTCGTGCCGCGCGCGATGATGACCACCGATCCCGCGCCCGGCCTCGCCCACGGCGTCGGCGCGGCCGCGGCACCCAAGGTCGAGTTCGGGGGCCCGGAAGGTCCCAAGCGGGCCCCGAAGCGACGCCGCCCCACCAGCCCGCGCATCCCGGCAGGGGTGTCCATGGAGGACGAGGTCCCCGTCGTCACCGAATGGACCGCGGGCGGACTGCCCCAGCGGCGCAGCCGGGTCAAGACCCCGCTCAGCGTGCGGATCGCCGAACAGGCCGCCGCCGAACGCGCCGAGCGTGAGGCCCGCGAGGCCCGGCCCGCCTGGGCGACGCCCGCGCCGGAGCCGGAGCCCGAGAAGCAGGACGAGCCCGAACCGGGGCTCTGGGTCGAGGCGTTCTGGAACGGACTCAAGGGCACGCCCGACCCGTTCGACACCCCCCAGCCGACCAACGAGCCGGCCCGTGTTGAGGCCGACGACGAGAGGGACCACAAGTGATCCAGCAGCGAGCCAACTTCGACTGGATGCTCAAGGATCTCGCCGACGGAGTGCCGGGCATCGAGATGATCGTGGTGCTCTCCGCGGACGGCCTGCGCATCGCTCGCTACGGGGGTGATCCGGACGCGGCCGACCGCGTGGCCGCGGCGTGCGCGGGCCTGCAGAGCCTGGCGAGCGCCGTGGCCCACGAGATCCCGGACAGCGACGGCCGGATGAAGATGGTGCTCATCGAGATCAACGGCGGCTACTTCTATCTGATGGCCGCGGGACCCAACGCCTACCTCGCGGTCCTCTCCGACGTGGTCGCCGAACCCGGGCTCATGAGCAACCGTATGCGCGACCTCGTCGTGAGAATCGGCGCCCATCTCACCAGTCCGCCGCGGCGCAACGGGCAGACCGTATGACTCCTCCGCAACGCCGACGGCGACATACCAGAGAAGAGCCACCCCCGACACCTCTTGTCACAGAAGGCAAAGAGGGCGATCCGAAGGCCCCGGAGCGGCTCTACGTGGTCGCCGGGCCGGACGGGCAGCGAGCCGACCTCGATCTGGTCACCTTAGTCGTGGCCGGCGCCGACCCGCCTCCCTCCGCCACGCCGGAGCAGTCGGCGATCCTCCGGCTCTGCACGGCCCCCCTGTCGGTGGCCGAGCTCTCGGCCTATCTGAACCTGCCGTTCAGTGTGGTGACCGTGCTGCTCACCGAGATGCTGACGGCCGAACTGGTGCAGGCGCGCGCCCCGATCGTCCGGCAGGCGACGCTCCCCGACCGTTCCCTTCTCGAAGCGGTGATGCATGGACTTCAAAGGCTCTGACACCATCCCCGGACCACGCACAGAGGATCACCTGCCGCAGACGGCCCAGGCCGCGGTGAAGATCGTGATCGTGGGCGGCTTCGGAGTCGGCAAGACGACGATGGTCGGTTCGGTCAGCGAGATCAGGCCCCTGACCACCGAGGAAACCATGACGCAGGCCGGTATCGGGGTCGACGACAACTACGGTTCCGACACCAAGACGGCCACCACCGTCGCCATGGACTTCGGCCGCATCAGCATCACCGACCAGCTGGTGCTCTATCTCTTCGGCACCCCCGGCCAGGAACGCTTCTGGTTCCTGTGGAACGGCCTGTTCGAGGGCGCGCTCGGCGCGGTCGTGCTGATCGACACCCGCCGTCTCGAGGTCAGCTTCGACGTCATAGGGCGCCTGGAGGAGCGCGGTGTGCCCTTCGTGGTCGCCGTCAACTCCTTCCCGGACGCGCCCCGTTACCCCATCGACGACCTGCGCACCGCCCTCGACCTGTCCAAGGAGATCCCGATCGTCGAGTGCGACGCGCGCCGCCGTGCCTCCAGCCGGGATGTCCTGATGACGCTGATGCACTTCCTCCACTCGCTGGCCACGGCGAAGGCCAACGCATGAGCCACGGGGACCCCCTCACCTCTTGTACACCGGATCCACTTCAGCTTCGGAGCGACCATCGTGACCCGTGAACCCCTCTTCCCGGCCGGTACCGACGAGCCCACGGCCGCCCCGCCCCCCGGCTGCCCCGCACACGGCATCGGCCCCGGCGGGCTGCGTCGGCTGTACGGCCCCGACGCGGAGGACCTGAGGGCCGTGTACGAGAAGCTGCGGGCTGAGCACGGAAGCGTGGCTCCGGCGCTGCTGCACGAGGATGTGCCGATCTGGGTGGTGTTGGGCCATACCGAGAACCTGCACATGGTGGGTACGCCCACGCAGTACAGCCGTGACACCCGGTTGTGGACCTGCCTGCAGGACGGCACGGTCAAGCCAGATCACCCGCTCATGCCGATCGTCGCATGGCAGCCCATCTGCTGCCATGCCGAGGGGGACGAGCATCTGCGGCTGCGCGGGGCGGTCACCGGCGCCATGTCGACCATCGACCACCGCGGTATTCGCCGCTACATCAACCGCGCCACCCAGCACCTCGTCAACAAGTTCTGCGAGGAGGGCCGGGTCGATCTGGTCAGCCAGTTCGCCGAGCACCTGCCGATGGCGGTGATGTGCGAGATCCTCGGTATGCCGGACGAGTACAACGACCAGATCGTGCATGCCGCCCGCGACCTGCTCAAGGGCACCGAGACCTCGATCGCCAGCAACGCATACATCATGGATGCCCTGATGCGGCTCACCGTCCGCCGCCGGGCCGAACCCAAGGACGACTTCACCAGCCATCTGATCAACCACCCGGCGGGGCTCGACGACGACGAGATCGGCCAGCACTTGCGCGTCGTCATGATCACCTCGTACGAGGCCACCGCCAACCTCCTCGCCAACGTACTGCGGGTGGTGCTCACCGACCCCGGGTTCCGCGCCCGGCTCAACGGCGGCCAGATGACGGTGCCCCAGGCGGTCGAGCAGTCCCTCTGGGACGAGCCGCCGTTCAGCACCATGCTGGGCTACTTCGCCAAGCAGGACACCGAGCTTGGTGGTCAGCGCATCCGCAAGGGTGACGGCCTCCTCATGGGTATCGCCCCGGGCAACGTCGACCCACGCGTGCGCCCTGATCTCAAGGCCAACATGCAGGGCAACCGCTCCCACCTCGCCTTCAGCGGCGGTCCCCACGAATGCCCGGGCCAGGACATCGGTCGCGCCATCGCCGACGTGGGTGTCGACGCGCTGCTGACCCGCCTCCCGGACGTCGAACTCGCCTGCGAGGAGCACGAACTGCGTTGGAGGACGTCCATCATGAACCGGCACCTCGTGGAACTGCCTGCGAAGTTCGCGCCGAAGCCCCAGCAGGACGTCATGCAGTGGCCATCCAGCAACCCGATGCCGCGGCAGTGCCCGAACGACTGGCAGGTCAGCACGCCGCAACCGGAGTCCACAGCTCAGGAGCCCGCCCCTCCGACGCCGGCGGCGATGCCCGAACCGGCCCGGCGGCCGGGCATGTTCCGGCGCCTTCTGTGCTGGTGGCGCGGCGAATGAGCCGACCGGGGCACCGGGCCTAATCGGCCCATTCCTCGTACGACGACCAGGCCTGCAGCACACGCGGGCTGACGAACCGGTGCTCGTGCCCCGTGACCGGATCGGTGAACTCCAGGACCCGTGCCAGCAGTTGGAGCGGGCGCCGGAAGTCATCGTCCGCCACGGGGCCGGTCACCACGGGATAGAGGGGATCGCCGAGGATCGGCACCCCCAAGGTCCTCATGTGCACCCGGAGCTGGTGCGTCTGCCCGGTGCGGGGTCTCAGCCGATAGCGAGCCAGCCCGTCGTCCCGTTGTTCCAGCAACTCCACGTCGCTGACGGCATTGGGCTCGCCCTCGACCTCGCGCGCCGCCATGACCCCACGCTCCTTGACGATCCGGCTGCGCACGGTGCGCGGTAGGGCGAGCGCCCGATCGTACGGGGCGACTGCCTCGTATTCCTTGGCGATGAGCCGGTCGCGGAACAGCGACTGGTACGCGCCGCGCTCCGCGGGGCGCACAGTGAACAGGACCAGTCCGGCGGTGAGCCGGTCCAGGCGGTGGGCGGCGCCCAGCGTGGGCAGGCCCAGCTCCCGGCGCAGCCGCGCGAGGGCGGTCTCCGTGACATGGCTGCCGCGTGGTGTCGTGGCGAGGAAATGCGGCTTGTCGACGACGACGATGTGCTCGTCTCGGTATACGACGTTCAGCGCGAACGGCACCGGCACCTCGTACCGCAGCTCCCGGTGGAACCACACGAACATGCCTGGCACGTATGCCATGTCACGCGGCACGGGACACCCGTCGGCGTCCACGATCAGCCCTGCGTCCAGCATCCCGTCGATCACATCCGCCCCGGCCGCGAGTCGATCCACCAGATGATCACGCACCGTCGCCCACGCCGCCCCCTGCGGCAGTTTCACCCGCACCGGATCGACCCCGTCACGTTGCGGCAGGGGAGAAGGGGGGATTGGGCTTCTGTGTCTCATCGCGATCAAGCTTACGAGGGCGCACTGACAGCGCGCTGTTGGATCGACGGGGGACTCAGGGACTGGTCGGGCGATGACGACGCACGGTGGGCCGTCACCGGCGCGGGGAAACCGACCGGCCGCCGGGGCGTGGTGTCGCCCCGCGCGCGACGGCGATCCTGACTCGCCGGGCTCTCGACGAGATCGGCTTCCACCGCCTCGAACTTCTCCATGCACCCTCCTCCATCCGGTCGGCCGACACGGCATGGATCTGCACGCGCATGCAGGGCGATTGACGCTACGCGCGTATCGAGCTGTTCCGGTCTCCGACTCAGCTCGGCCGACGCTCAGACCCCGACCGCAAGGGGGGCGCGCGCGTCCTGATCAGGCGACTGTCAAATGTGAGTGCAACACGTTCGTGGCTGAATCAACGGTGGCCACTTCCGGTCTGGACCGAACTGCGATGTGATAAAGGGTCTACGGCCGAAGGTGGCGCGTCCTGTTTGCGCCGCTGTGGAAGGGGGAGTCCGTGGTGCCACTCGTTCCGTCATCGCCCACCGCGGCCGCCAGTGTGTCGGCTCTCTTGGAGCAGGCTCGAGCGCGGGCACGCCAACAGCGCACATGGACATGGCCTCCGGCCGGCAGATCCACGAGGCCTGGCAGGGCAAGGAACTCCTGCGCGCCCTCCTGGGCCTGACCGTCACTCGCAGGCACGTCATCCCCGACCACTCCGCAATCTCCACCGCCCGCCATCGCTTCTTCGCCCATGCCGCCGACCACGCTCACCTGCCCGAACTCCTCACCTCGCCGAGCCCGCAGCATGTAACGCCTTCGGCTTCCGGAACCGAGCGAACCAACACCTCCGCTCGCCCTGTGCAACCACCCGACGGAACCGACGGGAGGCACACCCCAGTGAATGCGAAGACTCCACCCGCTGCCCCGGCGTCTGCCGCACCACGGTGGTCTCACGCCGGACTGGAGCATGTACCGCCCCGGCTTGTTGAGTCCGAGCCTGGCCGGTTGATCCCGCGCTGTGAATCGGGGCCATCCGTCGGTGATGTGGCTGGCCACATGCTCTCCCCGTCCGGGAATCCGCCGCGGCTGATGTTGCTGCGCCGCGCCCCCGCATCGCCAGAGCCTCGCCAGGTTGCCGGGGTGCATCTGCTGTCGTCCGGAGGTTCTTCCCGGGTTACGTCGAGACCGTGTGCGCGGCAAGACGGCGCAGCACACCTCGCGAGGAACAAGCCGACCAGAAAGAGGTGCTCAGCATGGACAAGAACGCGATGGGCGCGCGCATACGCCTCGCCGGGGGAGAGGATTTACGGCACGGGGCAATGGATCGCGTTCATGCTCACCTCCGTGGCACTCTGGACAGCCTGACCACACCCTTTGTGGTACGGGAGAACGCCTGGGCTCGCGACGTCTTCACTGCTTCTGTGCAGTGGATGCAGGAACACGGGCTACTGACCGGCGAACGGCGTCAGTGGCTGGAGAATTGCGACATCGGGGCACTGCTCGGTCTGACCAATCCGCACGCGGATCGCCGTCTCCTCCGGCTTGCCGGGGACTGGTACGTATGGCTGTACGCCTTTGACGACGGTGTGTGCGATGAAGCGTTCACTGGTGCCCAGGCGTGGGACATGGCCCATCTGACACTGCGGCTCAAGCGATCCGTGACGGGCTTCGCGCCCGGCGAGGAGCCCGAAGAGAACTACGCGCGTGCTCTGTTCGACCTGCGGTGCCGTATCGCCGAACACGCCACACCCGCCCAACTCGTCCGCTGGACGGAAGCAGTCCGTGACTACCTGAACGGGCAGCTGTGGGAAACCATGTATCGCGCCACCGGACACACTCCGGCTCTGGACGACTACATCACGATGCGTGAGTCAGCTTCCGGCTGTCTTACGTGCTTCGCGCTCTTCCCCATGCTCAACCGCTACCACATGTCTGAGGAAGAACGCGCTCATCCGGACGTGGAGCAGCTCTCCCGGTCCGCCAACCGAATTATTGCCTGGGACAATGACCTGTTCTCCTATCGGAAAGAACAGGGAGACCACTCAGCGATTGCCAACCTCATCACCGCAGTGGCGCAGCAATGGCAGTGCGAGACCGCTAGGGCTATCACATACGCCCGAAAGCGGCGCGACGACGAACTGGCCACATTCCTGCACACCGAGAAGCGTATCGCCCGCCACCTCAGCACGGAGGGAAAGTACTACATTGCCAATCTCAAGAATTGGGTGAGCGGAAGCCTGGAATTCCACAAGACGAGCCGACGCTTCGCCTCCGCGCCCCGCGTCGTGCACCTCTGATCCCTCGCAGCCCCAGGGAGGAACACATGACTAACCGGACCGGCATTCCTCGGGCGCCAGGATCCTTTCCGCTGGTCGGCCACGCGCCGTCCCTGTTGCGCTCCCCGCTGCCGTTCCTCAGTTCGCTGGCTTCGCACGGCACCCTGGTAGAGGTCCGAATCGGCCCGATGGCAGCCCTGGTCGTGTGCGACGCACAACTGACACGTCAAGTCCTGCTCAACGACAAAGTGTTCGACAAGGGTGGCCTGCTGTATGACCGGGTCAGGGAAGGGTTCGGCAACGGGCTGGCCTTGTGCCCGCATTCATCACATCGACGTCAACGCCGCCTGATTCAACCAGTCTTCAACAGTGAAAGCCTAGCTCACTATGCCGACACGATGGCCGAGATGATCTACTCGACCATCAACGGATGGACGGACGGCCAATCCATCGACATCCTCGCGGAGATGCAGGGGGTCACTGCGCGGACCATCGTCGCGTCGATACTGGGTCAGACCTTCAGGGAACATGAGATTTCCACAATGCTTCGGGACTTCGGAACGCTGTCCCGCGGCAGTTACCGGAGGATGTTTCTGCCACCGTCCATGGCGAAACTCCCCACTCCCGGAAACCGGAGCTACCGCGCCGCGCGAGCTCGCCTCCGTCAAGCGCTGACCGGAGCCGTCCATACGCGCCGCACTGGGGTCACTACCCACAAGGACTTCCTGGGGGCGCTCCTTGAGACATCGCAAGAGGGAGAGAGTCTGACGGATGACGAGGTAGTCGACCAGGCAATGATCTTCTTCTTCGCCGGCATGGAATCCACCGCAGCAACACTCGCCTGGTCTCTGTATCTCATAGCCGCTCAGCCTGACATCGAAGGCGCACTGCACAGGGAAGTGGACGCCGTGCTGGCCGGGGCGCCGGCTACGGGCAGTTGCCTGGCCGACCTGGTGTACACCCGAAACATCATCACGGAAACCCTGCGGCTTTACCCACCCGGGAGTCTCTTCACTCGCGTGACCACCGCCCAAACAGACTTGGGCGGCTACGAGATAGGGATGGGAACGACGATTATTTGCAGCCCGTACCTCATACATCATCAGCCTGAGAATTTTTCCGCGCCACACGTCTTCGATCCGAGCCGCTGGAGCAAAGCGCCACGGACCGAGGCGGAGAGGGCGACGTTCATTCCCTTCGGCGGAGGACCCCGAAAATGCATCGGGGACAATTTCGGCATGATGCAAGCCGTTCTCGCACTGGCCGCCATCGCATCCAGGTGGAAACTCGCTCCTGTACATGGAGCCAAGGTGCGTGCCGGAGTCCGGACTGTGGTTAATCCGCAAGGACTACTTATGACTGCAATATCGCGGTGAAGGCGCCGCCCGAGTGCTCGGCGGGCTTCGGTGACGATGACGGCAACCTGTTGCTTCCCCGTCAGGGCCGGCGATGCTCTGCCCAAGAACACGACTGGGCGGTGCTGTGGTTGGAGCACGTGTACCCGTTGCGCTTTGGGAACATGGCGCCGGAAAACCGGTGGGTCTGTGGGCGGCAGGTTGGCAGGATGCGGACCATGCCTTACACCACTGACCCCCTTCTGCCCGCCGGAACCCTCTCTCGCACTCCGCAGCCCGTGCTCCCCACCGGTGACGGGCTGGTCCTGCGGCCCTGGCGGGCCGAGGACGTACCCGCCGTGCACGAGGCCTTCCAGGACCCGCTCATGCATCAGTGGCACATCCGCCGCAGCGACTCCGAGGCGGAGGTCGCCGGCTGGCTCGAGGAGTGGGGCAAGGAGTGGGACGGGGAGCGGGACGCTCAGTGGGCCGTGGTCGATGCCGGCACCGACCGTCTGCTCGGCCGGGTGGCGCTGCGGAACATCTACCTCGTCGACGCCGTGGCCAAGGTGGCCTACTGGACCACGGCGGCGGCCCGGGGGCGGAGCGTGGCCTCCCGTGCGACGATCGCCCTGACCAACTGGGCCTTCGAGGAGATCGGCTTTCATCGTCTTGAGCTCCTGCACGCGGTCGCCAACGAGGCGTCGTGCCGCGTCGCTGAGAAGGCGGGATTCGCCCTGGAGGGCATCAAGCGCAGTGCCGCGTTCCATCAGGACGGGTGGCACGACATGCATCTGCATGGGCGGGTGCAGGGAGATTGACCTAGACCGCAGCGCCTGAACCACCGTCTCCGATACGGCACTTCGGGCACCGACCCGGTTCCCCGTGCACCCTGAATCCGGCGCCCACCTCCAGCGTCGCCGCCCGGAACAGCACCGTGAACCACTGGAGGCGATTGGACCTTGCCGTTGTAGGGCCGTCTTGGGGCCCGGATCTCGCACAGCACGGATGGCCCGGGCTGCCCTGTCCTGAGATGCAACACGACTGACGGAAGCGCACGATGAGAGAAGGGCTCCCCCCTCCTTGGAGGTGATGAGGATGCGACGCGCACTCGGCGCAGCCGCGGCCCTGATTCTCCCCATCGTCCTGGCAGGCGCCGCTTCCGCGGCACCGCCTGACACCGCGCGGTCAGCGACTGTCCAGGCCGTCAACGCAGGGGCCACACAGAAGTTGAACCATCCAAGAATCCTCCCGGCCCAGGGCCCGGATGACGTGTGCAACTACACGATCAGTCGCCCCAGCCTCCACCGTGGATCCTCGGGGCGTGCGGTCCTTCAACTCCAGTGCTACCTGAACCAGGCCATTGACGCCGGCATCGACGAGGACGGCAGTTTCGGCGGCGTGACACGAAGCACGGTGCGTGACTTCCAGCAATGCGCCGACATCACCGTCGACGGGCGCGTCGGAGCTCAGACTTGGTCGTTCCTGGCCTTCTGGGCCAACTCGCCAGACGCACCTTTCTCCTGCTGAAGTCGGTACCCCGGTCGCCTCACTCCGAGGGTTGCGCCCCCATCCGGGCCGCCATCCGTGCGGCCTCCTCCGGGGGCACCAGCCGCACCTTGTGGCGGAACGCACCCTTGACCTCGAAGAAGCACGAGAACCTGCCATACGGGCCGATCTCCCTGCACTCGTACAGGCCAGCCCCGGCCAGCGGCCAGCCGAAAGGCTGCTCCCGGCTGCGGTTGAGGAAGGTGCGCGCGTACACGTACTGCTCGTTCGTGCCGCGGATCCTGGCCACCCAGCCGCCCAGGGCCTCGCAGACGAGCCGCTGTGGCGTGATGGACACCCCGGGAAACACGGCGGCGGGATCCGACGTTGCGACGTCGAGGGGGATGTCCAGCGCCGCTGTTGAGGCCGCCTTCAGTTCCGGCGTGGCGTGCAGTTCGCAGACCTGCGGACGAGGACCGATGCCGTACCAGACCATCAGCGGCTTACGGCAGCGGGTCCCTCTGGTCGTAGTCGTCGTGCACTGGCTCATGTTGTCCTCGCCGGTCATGTTGGAGCCGGGCCTATCGGAGGCCCCCCGGCGGTCGCGGACACCCCCGTGCCGGGACGGCGGCACCGCACTCGGCGACAGTGAGGACATCGCCCTGGACGCTGTGTAGGAGATCACCTACGAGATCCACGGCGACGAGTCCGGCCCAGTCATGGAGACGGCCGAGCTGGCGGACCAGACGGGCCTGAACTACACGCCGTCTCTGATCAGCGCTGCATCGGCAAGTAGGAAGACATCCGTGGAGATCACCGACGTCTCGGCCCAAGGGGGATGACGTCCCATGCTCCATCAGGCCCCGCTCCGGGATGATCCGGGCGGGGCCTTCGCCATGTGGCGGGGCTCCTGCCTCAGCTTGCGCGCAATCACAACGCCCCCGTGCACACAGGCAGAGGCAGGAGCCCGTCCAGGTACGCCTCGGTCACTCCATGCCGAGCACCATGCTCGACAAGTGCACCGGCCTCTGGCCGACCGGAGACGACACCACAGCGGACACTATCGAGTCGGTTCCGGGAGAGATTCCGCAGCAGCGGGTTTCTGAGCCGAGTGCCCTCGTTGTGCCCTCGCAGCCCGGTACGCGAGCCCTATCCCTATCGTGACCAACAAGAACAGCACCGTGAACCACTGGAAGTACCAGTGCCCGCCCGCCGGGTCGTACACCGTGGCCCGTGGCCAGGCCAGGTTGATGGTCATGAGGAGGCCGTAGAGGAGGGCGAGGGCGTTGACGGGGATGCCCCAGCGGCCCAGGGAGAAGAGCTTGGCGCCCGTCTCGTCGGTGCCCTCCGAGGTGAACTCGCCGCGCAGGCGCCGTAGGAGAAGGGGGCCGGTGACCATCGCGTAGGCCAGGTACAGCATCACGATGCAGGTGGTGCCGATGGCCAGGAACGCGTCCGGCGAGGCGAAGTTGAGCAGGAGCAGGGCCGCCGCCAGGACGCCGACGACCAGGGCGGGCGCGCTGGGCATGCCGGTGCGGGGGTTGACGTGTGCGAGGCGCCGGGAGAACGGGAGTTGGCCGTCTCGGGCCATCGAGAACAGCATCCGGCAGGCCGCCGTCTGGATGGCCAGGGTCGCCACCGCGATGGCCACCACCACGTCGGCGAGCAGGGCCTTGCCGACTCCGTCGCCCAGGCGGCTCGTCAGGACGTAGCTCAGGCCGTCGACCCCGAGGTGGCCGTCGGTGAGGCTGGGCGCGGCGAGCAGGCCGCCGAGGATGACCAGGCCGCCCAGGAGGCCGGCGGCGGCGAGCGCGGTGAGGATCGTACGGGGCGCCGTACGCCTCGGGTTGTGCGTCTCCTCGCTCATCTCGCCCGCGCTGTCGAAACCGATCATCACGTACGCCGCCGTGAACGAGCCGACGAGCAGTGCGCCCAACAGGCCGGAGCTCGCCGCGCCTTCGGTGTGGAAGGTGATGCCGGGCGAGCGCTTGGAGTGGGTCAGCAGGAGGACGATGATCAGGACCGCGCCGATGATCTCGGCGGTCACGCCGACCCGGTTGATCACGGACATCACGCGGTTGTCGACGATGTTCACCACAGTGGTGAGCACCAGCAGGATCACGCCGAGCACCGCCGCGTTCGCCGCGCCGTCCTGCGACGTCACCGCCGGGTCGGTGCCCACCAGTTGGAAGCCCGACCAGATCGCCGGCAGCACCATCTGGAGCGCCAGGGCCGCCGCGGCGACCACCACGATCTGGCCGATCACCATGATCCAGCCCGCGAACCAGCCGAAGGTCATGGTCGAGAGGCGTGAGGACCACTGGTAGATCGCGCCCGAGATCGGGTAGCGGGCGGCGAGTTCCGCGAAGCACGCGGCCACCAGCAGCTGTCCGGCCAGCACCGCCGGCCAGGCCCAGAAGAAGACGGGGCCGCCGAACGCGTACCCGAAGGCGAAGAACTGGAAGACGGTCGTGAGGACCGAGATGAAGGAGAAGCCGGCCGCGAAGGAGGCATAGCGGCCGAGGCTGCGGTGCAGCTCCTGCCGGTAGCCGAACTCGGCGAGGGAGCTGTCGTCGGGGGAGTGCGGCGGGTCGGGGCGTACGTCGGAGGGGGCGGTTGTCGTCACGGCGGCACCTGCCTTCGGCGCGGATCCTGCGAGTGGATTCCTGTCAGGCGACAGAAATTAGGGAGCGGCTGTTTCACGCGCGTCACGCCGGCATGTCGGGGGCGGGCCCAAGTCCTCACGTACTTGCTATGCACATCAAAACGCGATACATCGTGAGTGTTGACGAGCTTCGAAGGGTCGCGATATGTTCGTCCACGGATATTCGTAAGCGAGGTGATCGGCAGGGTGATGAAGCGTCGCAAGCTCAGCAATCCGCTGGCACTCGCCGTGCTGGTCACGCTCTGGCAGAAGCCCATGCATCCGTACGAGATCGCCCAGACCCTGCGCCACCAGGGCAAGGACTCCAGTACGAAGATCAAGTACGGCTCGCTCTACACGGTCGTGCAGAACCTGGAGAAGCACGGCTTCGTCGAGGTCGCCGATGTCGAGCAGCGGGGCAACCGCCCCGAGCGCACGGTCTACCGGGTGACCGAGGCCGGTCGCGAGGAGACGACCGAGTGGATGTCCGACCTGCTGGCCGAGCCGGCCAAGGAGTTCCCGATCTTCGAGACCGCGCTGTCCCTCATCGGTGTGATCCACCCCGACGAGGTCGTGCGGCTGCTGACGGAGCGGGTGAAGGCCCTGGATGTACAGGCGGCGAGCGCCCGTGGGGCGTTGGAGAAGCTGTACGAGTCCGTCCCTCGGCTCTTCCTGGTGGAGGTCGAGTACCAGTTGCACATGATCGAGGCGCAGGCGGAGTGGGTCCGCGGCTTCCTGGAGGAGATCAGGAAGGGCTCGCTGCCCGGCGTCGACGGATGGCGGCACCTGCATGAAACGGGGGAGCTGCCACCGGAGTTCACGCAATGAAGAAGGACCCCGGCCGAGCTGTTGCAGCAGCCTGGCCGGGGTCGCGAACCCCGAACTGACTCCGCCGTGCGGCAGGCCAGGCGATCGAGGTGCGGCACACCCAGGATAGCCCGGCGCTGCTCACGCGGATCAGTTGTCATCCGCTCACACAGGAGAGCTGTCGTCATGAGCAGTACCCGTGCGCCCGCCGTGGAGGCGTGCCAGCTGATCAAGACCTACCCCGGCGACGTCACCGCCCTGAACGGCATGGACGTCACCGTCGAACCGGGCACCGTCTTCGGCCTCCTCGGCCCGAACGGCGCCGGCAAGTCCACCACCGTCAAGATCCTCACCACCCTGGCCGAGCCCGACTCGGGCACTGCCACGGTGGCCGGGCACGACGTGCTGCGCCACCCCGACCGGGTGCGCCGCGCGATCGGAGTGGTCGCCCAGAACTCCGGCGCCGACCCGGTCGCCACGGGTCGCGAGAACCTCCAACTCCAGGGCAGGCTCTACGGGGTGAAGGGCGCCGCCCTGAACAGGCGTGTGGACGAGTTGCTCGACCGCTTCGGCCTCACCGAGGCCGCCCGGCGCCCGGTCAAGACCTACTCCGGCGGTATGCGGCGCCGCCTCGACGTCGCCCTCGGGCTCGTGCACCGGCCCGAGGTGCTGTTCCTCGACGAGCCCACGACCGGTCTGGACCCGGAGGCCCGCACCGCGATGTGGGACGAGATCGACCGACTGGCGGGGGAGGAGGGGCTGACGATCCTCCTCACCACGCACTACCTCGACGAGGCCGACCGGCTCGCCGAGCGCATCGCGATCGTCGACCGGGGCAGGGTCGTGGTCGAGGGCACCCCGGACTCCCTCAAGGGCGAACTCCGCGGTGACGCCGTCCACCTGGAGCTGCGGGAGGCCGTCGGGGAGGCCGGGCGCACCCTGCTCAAGGGAGCCATCGGTCAACTGCCCGGTATGCACGAAGTGTTGATCGACGGCCACCGCATCAGCGTCCGCGCCGACGACGGTGCGGCCGCCGTACCCGCACTGCTCGCGGCCCTGGAGCGGGCCGGAGTCGGTGTCGCCGCCGCGACCGTCGCCCGCCCCTCCCTCGACGACGTCTACCTCCGCTACGCCGGCCGCCGTTACTCCGAGGCCGACACCGAAGCCACCGAGAACCTCGTCCTCGCCGGAGGTGCGCGATGAGCACGGCCGTCTCCCAGACCTGGTACATGACGCAGCGTCAACTCATGGTGTTCACACGGCAGCCCGCGTACGCGATCATCACGCTGATCCAGCCGGTGATCTGGCTCTTCCTGTTCGGCAACCTCTTCAAGAAGGTCGTCGAGCTGGGCGGCTTCGGCACCACGACGTACCTCACCTATCTCGTCCCGGGGGTGGTGGTGATGAGCGCGCTCAGCTCCAACATGTGGGCGGGCATGGGCACGTTGGAGGAGATCCAGCGCGGCACCCTCAACCGGTTCCTGACCACGCCGGTCAGCCGGGCCGCGCTGATGAACGGCAATGTCGTCAACAACGGCCTGGTCACCGCGTTCCAGTCGGTCGTCATCGTGCTGCTGGCCCTGGCCGGCGGCGCCGACTACCCGGGCGGGGTCGGCGGCGTCGCGATCCTGGTCGTCGCCGCCGTACTGCTCGGCACGATCTTCGGGGCGCTGTCCAACGCGCTCGGCATGCTGGTGCGGGAGCGGGAGTCGATCATCGGCATCAACACCTTCCTGCTGCTGCCGCTGACGTTCCTGTCGAGTGCCTTCATGGCGCCGTCCCAGATGCCCTCCTGGATGCGGCACATCGCCGACTTCAACCCGCTCAACTGGGCGATGGTCGCGGGCCGTTCGGCACTGTCCGACAACCCGGACTGGGGCGATGTGCTCAGCCGGGGAGGGGCGCTGCTGGCGCTCGCGATCGCGGCGGTGTGGCTGTCGATCCGGACGTTCCGGTCGTACCAGCGGTCGGTGTGAGCACGGCGAGGGGGTGCCACCCCCTCGGGGCGTCTCAGGCCGCAGAGGCCCCCTCCTGCTCGACCTCGATGCGCGCGTTCCACTCCCGCTTCGACGCCTGCCAGCCGTCCTCGTTGTGGCCGAGGCGCCAGTACCCGGAGATCGACAGGTCCTCGCGGGGGATCTGCAGCTCGACGCGCAGCAGCTGGCGCAGCTCCTTCACGAAGTGCGCCTCGCCGTGGACGAAGGCGTGCATCCGGCCCTCGGGGAACTCCAGTGCCCGTACGGTCTGAGCCAGCAGCTCGCCGACGGGCCGGTCCCCGCGGTGCAGCCAGACGACCTCCACAGCGGAGTCGATCTTCTGCTCCTCCTCGGGGCCGGACACCTCGACGAAGGCGTGCGCGGTGACGCCCTCGGGGAGCGACTCCAGGGAGCGGGCGATCGCGGGCAGCGCGCTCTCGTCACCGACGAGCAGATGCCAGTCGGCGCCGAGGTCGGGGGCGTAGGCGCCGCCGGGGCCCATGAAACGCACGGTCTCGCCCGGCTGGACCCGCGCCGCCCACGGTCCGGCGAGGCCCTCGTCGCCGTGGACCACGAAGTCCAGGGTCAGTTCGAGGGATTCCGGGTCGAAGGCCCGCACGGTGTACGTCCGCGTCACCGGCCACTGCTCGCGCGGGAGTTCCTCGCGGATGCGCTCCATGTCGAAGGGCTCCGGATAGGTCACGCCCTCGGCCGGGGGGAACAGCAGCTTCACGTAGTGGTCGGTGCAGGTGTCGGCCGCGAAACCGGCCAGCCCCTCGCCGCCGAGGACCACGCGCTGCATGTGCGGGGTCAGCCGTTCTGTGCGGACGACCTGCGCGGAATGGGGCTTCCGCGGCCTCCGAGCCGGACGTTCTGCCATGACGGCCTCCCATGCTTCCTTGCTTAGGCTTACCTAAGTTAGCACCCCTCCCCCGGGTAACACTCTAAAGAGAGTTATATTTCCGTAAACGAGAACAATGTTTACGCGTCGAGCGTGCTCAGCAGCCGGTGCAGCGAGCCGCCCAGTCCCCAGCGCGCCCCCAGCTCCGCCAGCCCCGACGGGTCGCGCGGGGCGTGCGGCAGAGCCGTGTCCACGTCCGGCAGCGGGACGTCGTCGGCGACCTTGACGACCTTCGGTGCGACGGCGACGTACGGCCGCGCCTCGTCGAGCCGCTTGCGCTGCGACGGCGTCAGCTTCGCCTTCGGGTCGTCGACCGCGGCCATGATCCCGGTCAGGTCCCCGAACTCGGCGAGCAGCTTGGAGGCCGTCTTCTCGCCGATGCCGGGCACCCCCGGCAGGCCGTCGCTCGGGTCGCCGCGCAGCAGCGCCAGATCCGCGTACCCCGGCCCGTCGACCCCGTACTTCTCGCGCAGCCAGGCCTCGTCGGTCAGCTGCAGCGTGCCCACGCCCTTGAGCGGGTTGAGCACGCGCACCCCGCGCTTGTCGTCCACGAGTTGGTAGAGGTCGCGGTCGCCGGTGACGATGTCGACCGGCATCTTCGCGCGCGCCGTGAAGGTGCCGATCACGTCGTCCGCCTCGTACGGCTCCACGCCCACGCGCGCGATGCCGAGCGCGTCCAGGACCGCCTCGATCACCGGCACCTGCGGCGACAGCGTGTCCGGCACCTCCTCCTCGTCCGGGCCTGCCTCGTGCTCCTCGGCGACGCGGTGCGCCTTGTAGGAGGGGATGAGGTCGACCCGCCACTGCGGGCGCCAGTCGGCGTCCATGCAGGCCACCAGATGGCTGGGGCGATGGTCCCTGACCAGGCGGTCGATGAATTCCAGCAGCCCGCGCACGGCGTTCACCGGCGTGCCGTCCGGGGCCTTCACGGACTCCGGGACGCCGAAGTAGGCGCGGAAGTAGAGCGAGGCGGTGTCGAGGAGCATCAGTCGTCCGGTCACGTCTCGCATCATGCCGTACGGGACTGACAGTCACCCGGCGGCGAGCAGCCACCGCCAGCGTGGAACCTCGGTGACCAGCGTTGACGCGACCAGCAGGGACACCAGGACGGCAGCCCAGACCGGCATCAGCCACCACGCGGAGACGACGGCCGCGGCGAGTTGCAGCAGCACGAGCAGGATCGTGACCCGGCCCGGGACCGAGACGATCACGTTCGCCTTGTCGCCGGGCGTCGAGAAGACGGTCGGCAGACCGATCAGCACCAGCACGGACAGCACCGCGAGCGGCCAGGAGTACGACCACAGTGCCCAGGGCGTCGCGACCCATGCCACCAGCTCTGTCGCGAAGCGCAACACGGACGCACGTCTGTCGTCAGGTCGTTCCACCGTCGTCCCCCCTGCACGGATGTGAAGCACCGGCGGCGATCCTACGCACTGGTTGTGAACTGAACCACTGCCACGTTTGCCCTGGTCGGCCGGGGGCAGGCGCCGCCCCGTTCACCCGCCCCCCGAGACGAGAGAAGCGCGTGTCAGCCAGACTTGAGGCCGAACAGCTCTGCAAGGTGTTCGGCAGACGACCGGACCAGGCAGTCGAGAGGCTGCGCCAGGGAGCCGACCGCGAGGAGTTGCGCGCCGACGGCACCACCGCCGCCGTGATCGACGCCTCCTTCACCGTGGAACCCGGTCAGATCTTCGTCGTCATGGGCCTGTCCGGCTCGGGCAAGTCCACGCTGCTGCGCATGCTCAACGGCTTGCTGGAGCCCACGGCCGGCCATGTCCGCTTCGACGGCGACGACCTCACCGCCCTCGGCGCCCGCGAACTGCGCGAGGTGCGCGCGAAGAAGATCAGCATGGTCTTCCAGCACTTCGCGCTCTTCCCGCACCGCAGCGTCCTCGACAACGCCGCCTACGGCCTGGCCGTGCAGGGCGTGCCCCGCGCCGAGCGCGAGAAGCGCGCCGGCGAGGCGCTGGCCCTGTGCGGACTGGCCGGCTGGGAGAAGTCCTGGCCCGACGAGCTGTCCGGCGGCATGCAGCAGCGTGTCGGCCTCGCCCGCGCCCTCGCCACCGACGCCGACCTGCTCCTCATGGACGAGTCCTTCAGCGCCCTCGACCCGCTGATCCGCCGCGACATGCAGAACCAACTCCTCGAACTGCAGCGGACGTTGAAGAAGACCATCGTCTTCATCACCCACGACCTCAACGAGGCCATGCGCCTGGGCGACCGGATCGCCGTCATGCGCGACGGCCGTATCGTCCAGATCGGCACCGCCGAGGACATCCTGATCCGGCCCGAGAACGACTACGTCGCCTCCTTCATCCAGGACGTCGACCGCTCCCGTGTGCTGACCGCGTCCGCCGTCATGGACACGGACGTGCGGGGCGACGAGGCCGACTGCGGCTGCGAGAGCGGCTGTCGGACGGCCACTCCGGAGACGCCGTTCACCGAACTCTGTGCGATCAGCGCCCGGTTGACACACCCGGTGGCCGTCCTCGACGCGGAACGGAAACTCGTGGGAGTCGTTCCGCAACAACGGCTGGTCGCCTTCCTCGGCAACGGGGAGGTCACCCATGCCTAGGATCCCGCTCGGCGACTGGGTCAACGACACCGTCGACTGGCTGCTCGGCCATGTGTCCTGGCTCTTCGACTTCCTCAAGACCGTCTTCACCGGGACCTACGACGGCATCGACGCCGTCCTCCAGGCCCCCGAACCCCTGCTGCTCGCGGGCATCTTCGCCGTGTTCGCGTTCTGGCTGCGCGGCACCCTCGCCGGTGTCCTCACCTTCGTGGGCTTCGCCTTCATCGACTCCCTCGAACTGTGGGACGACGCGATGATCACCCTGTCGCTCGTCCTCGTCGCCACGATCATCGCGCTGGTGATCTCGGTACCGGTCGGCATCTGGGCCGCGCGCTCCGGCCGGGTCAGCGGAATCGTCCGCCCGGTCCTGGACTTCATGCAGACGCTGCCCGCGATGATCTACCTCATCCCCGCGATCCTGTTCTTCGGCACCGGCGCCTCCGCGGGCATCGTCGCCACCCTGATCTTCGCGCTCGCCCCCGGTGTCCGCATGACCGAGCTGGGCATCCGCCAGGTCGACAAGGAACTGGTCGAGGCCGCCGAGGCGTTCGGTACGACACCGCGCGACACGCTCCTGCGCGTCCAACTCCCCCTCGCGCTCCCGACCGTCATGGCCGGCGTCAACCAGGTCATCATGCTCGGCCTGTCCATGGCCGCGATCGCCGGCATGGTCGGCACCGGCGGTCTCGGCGGCGACGTCAACGAGGCCATCGGCCAGCTCAACGTCGGCCTCGGCTCCGAGGCGGGCGTCGCCATCGTCATCCTCGCCATCTACCTCGACCGGATGACCAGCGCCCTGGGCACCCATGTCTCCCCGCTGGGCCGCCGAGCCGCCGCCAAGGCCCGGGCGGCCCAGGGGGGCCTCAAGATCTGGTCGTACCGTCCCCGTCCCCAGGTCGCCGTGGTCGGCGTCGTGGTCCTCGCGCTCGTCGCGGGCGGCATGGGCATCTTCGGCAGCAAGCCGGGAGGCACCGCGGTCACCGACGCCAAGAACGTCGGCCAGGGCAAGAAGATCAGCATCGGCTACATCCCCTGGGACGAGGGCGTCGCCTCCACCTACCTCTGGAAGGAGGTCCTCGAACAGCGCGGCTACCAGGTGGACGCCAAGCAGTTCGAGGCCGGCCCGCTCTACACCTCCCTCGCCGCCGGGAACGTCGACTTCCAGACCGACGCCTGGCTTCCCACCACCCACGAGCAGTACTGGAAGAAGTACGGCAGCAGGCTCGACGACCTCGGCGCCTGGTACGCGCAGACCTCGCTGGAGCTGAGCGTGCCGTCGTACATGAAGGGCATCGACTCCCTCGACGACCTCAAGGGCAAGGCGGGCACCTTCGGCGGCAGGATCACCGGCATCGAGTCCAGCGCCGGCGAGATGGCCCTGCTCAAGAGCAAGGTTCTCAAGGCGTACGGCCTCGACAAGGAGTACCAGGTCGTCGACAGCTCCACGCCCGCGATGCTGGCCGAGCTGAAGCGGGCGTACAGCCAGAAGGACCCGATCGCCGTGACGCTCTGGTCGCCGCACTGGGCGTACAACGACTACCGGCTGAAGAAGCTCAAGGACCCCAAGGGCGCCTGGGGCAAGGGCGATGCGGTGCACACCGTCTCCCGCAAGGGCTTCGCCGGCGACAACCCGGTCGTCGCCACGTGGCTGAAGGACTTCCGTCTGAACGAGAAGCAGCTCACCAGCCTGGAAGCCGAGATCAACAAGGCGGGCAAGGGCAAGCAGCAGGACGCCGTGCGGACCTGGCTCGAGCGGAACCCGGGCCTGGTCGACAAGCTCGCCCCGGTGAGCGGCACCTCCAGCCCCGCCGAGGCCAAGCGGCCGGTCGACGTGGCCTGGTTCCCGTGGGACGAGGACATCGCCGTCACCTACCTCTGGAAGAACGTCCTGGAGCGGCGCGGCTACCGGCTCAACCTCAAGCAGATGGACGTCGGCCCGGTCTACACGGGCCTCGCCTCCGGTGACCTCGACGTCAACTTCGACGCCTGGCTGCCGTACGCGCAGAAGAACTACTGGGACAGGAGCAAGGACGGACTCAGGGATCTCGGCACCTGGTATCGGCCGACCTCGCTGGAGGTCGCCGTGCCCTCGTACGTGAAGGGCGTGAAGTCCTACGAGGACCTCAAGGGCAAGGCGAGTCTGTTCGGCGGGAAGATCATCGGCATCGAACCGGGCACCGGCGAGATGAACCTGCTCAAGACCAAGGTGCTGCCCGGCTACGGCCTCGACAAGGAGTACGAGGTCGTCGACGGCTCCACGCCGGCGATGCTCGCCGAGCTCAAGCGCGCCTACGCCAAGAAGCAGCCCGTGGCCGTCGTGCTCTGGTCGCCGCACTGGGCGTACAGCACATACGACCTCACCCAGCTGAAGGACGACAAGAAACTCTTCGGGGAGGGCAACACGATCCGCACCATCGCCAACGAGAAGTTCCCGTCGCGGTACCCGCAGCTCACCAGGTGGATCAAGGGTTTCCATATGAGCGAGAGCGAGCTCGGCGGTCTGGAGGCCGAGATCAACCGGCGTGGCCAGGGGCACGAGGAGGAAGCGGTCGCCGCCTGGCTGAAGGAGCATCCGGGGATGGTGAGCCGGATGACCCCGCAGTAGCGGGCCCGCACGGTTCGTGTCCACGCACACGAAAAGAATCCGGCCAACCACACAACGCTACATCAACCCCCAAGCCCGGCCGCCCACCTCACCGTCCCCGCTGTTCACCCTCTTCAGAACGAAGGAGAAATCCGGACCCGAAGCGTCCGCGGAACTGGTCTACTGACGAGAGTTGGCGAATTGACGGCACGCACTGTTTACGGGTGTGTGACGGTCGCATGAAACGGTTTGCCGAACCTGCGTAAGGTGCAGAGAACTCTTCAGAAGTAGAGAACTCCTCAGGAGTGTCGGGACCGACGAGCGAGGGAGGGAGCCGGAGCGATGGGCGACCACAAAGACGACCACAAGGAACAGCCGCTGCGCGTGGGCGCGGCCGTACGGCGCAGGCGCCGGGCGCTGGAACTCACCCTGGCCGTCGTGGCCGAGCGCAGCGGCCTGTCGGTCCCCTTCCTGAGCCAGATCGAGAACGACCGGGCCCGCCCCAGCCGTACGTCCCTGGAGAAGGTCGCCGACGCCCTGCGCACGACGGCCGTCGAACTCCTCGCCGCCGCCGACCCGGCGTGCAGCGTGGACGTGGTGCGCGCGGAGGGCACGGAGATCGGGCTCGAACCGCGCGTGCGCTCCCTGGTGCGCGGTCACCACCAGATGCACGCCTCGGAGTTCATCGGCGACCACGACGCCGGCCGTGAATTCCAGTACCGCAACGACCAGTTGATGTACGTCGCCGACGGCGCGGTGGAGATCGAGGCGGAGGGCCGCGCCTACCGGCTCGGCCGCGGCGACACGCTGTACCTGACGGGCGGCGTCCGTCACCGCTGGCGGGCGACCGTGCCGGACACGCGCCTGCTCGTCGTCGCGGTGGCCGAGCACATCGAGGCGGTCCAGGACCGGTCGCGGTAGTGCGCCGGCGGGTTGTCTCGCTGGTCCCGTCCCGCACAGAGGCGGTGGCGGTGTCGATCCCGGGGCTGAGCTGTGCGCTCGTCAGCGGACGGCATCTGACGTGGCACGGACCGTCGTTGACGGAAGCACCACGCGTACGGGGCGAGGCCCTGCGAGCAGCGCGCCGCTGAGCAGACCCCGCGCGGTGTGTACGGCGGCGGTGCCCCACGCGGCGACGAGGACGACGTACAGCCCGACCGCGAGCCAGTCGTACACGGCGAGCCCGAGGTGCCGGGCCAGCGCTTCCGCGCCCGTGACGCACGTACCGATCGGAAACGTGAACGCCCACCAGGTCATCGCGAACCCCATCCCGTGCCGGCGGGCGCGGACGACATGAGCGGTCGCGAACACCAGCCACAACAGGGCGAAGCCCATGACCGGCACGCCGTACAGCACGGCGAGCACACCGAAGCCCTCGCCGTACGGCGCCGGTACGACCCCTGGTGCCACGTCGGCGAACTTGCCGACGGCGGTCGTGGACTGTCCGAGCGGGCCCAGCACCAGGAACAGCGTCGGCGTGAGGGCGACGGGCAGGGGCCCGCCGGTGACCAGCCGGGCGAAGACCAGCGGCAGCATGAGCAGCGTCGCGAACAGACTCAGCCCGAACAGCGCGACGCATGCGAGAAGCAGGGTCTCCCGCGGCTGCCCCGGCGGCAGATACGGCACGAGAAGCGGACCGAGCGCCGCGGACACCATGGGCGCGACGAGGGGCAGCAGCCACACGGGCGTTGCCTGCTGAGGCTCCACCTTGTGCCGTACGGCCATGAGGTACGGGACCGCGACGGCGGCCGCCAGCCCCACCACGGTCCCGGCGGTGAACAGCGCGGCGTCGAGCGCGAGGGCGGCGTCGAGGCCGATCCAGTCCCGGCCCACGGTGAGCGCACCGCCGCCGACGGCCAGCAGGGCCATGGCGAGGCAGCCGTAGAAAGGGGCCGTCGCCGGGTCGAGGAGGTGGGCGCGGGCCTGGTCGTGGTGGTGCGTCCAGTGCAGGGCGCGGGCGACGAGCAGCGTCAGGAGGAGGGCGAGGGAGAGGAACCAGAAGGCGCCGCAGACGGTGCGGAGGCCGGGGACGCCGAGCGGGAGGGTCACTCCCGCGGTGGCGACGATGGCGGTGCCCATGACGGTGGCGTACCAGTTGGGCCCGAGGTGACGGACGGCGGTGACCATGTGTCCACACTCTCGCCGGGAGACCACCGCTACCAGGGACTCTGTCTCTATGGGGACATAAACTGGGGTTATGAGCGAGTCGGAGCAGCGATCGGACACCGCCCGTTCCGTGCCTGGGGGGTCGCTGGCGCACCGGGTGCCGGATCTCGGGGCGCTGGAGCTGTTGCTGGCGGTGGCGCGGCTGGGGAGTCTGGGCGCGGCGGCTCGTGAGGTGGGGATCACCCAGCCGGCCGCCAGCAGTCGGATCCGGTCGATGGAGCGGCAGCTCGGGGTGGCCTTGGTGGACCGTTCGCCGCGAGGGTCGCGGCTGACGGACGCCGGGGCGCTGGTGACGGACTGGGCGCGGCGGATCGTGGCGGCGGCGGAGGCCTTCGACGTGGGCGCGCAGGCGCTGCGGGACCGGCGGGACTCGCGGCTGCGGGTGGCGGCGAGCATGACGATCGCGGAGTATCTGCTGCCGGGCTGGCTGCTGGCGCTCCGTGCCGACCGGCCGGACACGGCGGTGTCCCTGCTCGCGGGGAACTCAGCGGCGGTGGCGGAGCGGTTGCTGTCGGGGGAGGCGGATCTGGGGTTCGTGGAGGGGGTGAGCGTCCCCTCGGGGCTGGACTCGGCGGTCATCGGCCACGACCGCCTGATCGTGGTGACGGCGCCCGGGCATGCGTGGGCTCGGCGCCGACGGCCGCTGGAGGCCTCGGAGTTGGCGGCGACGCCGTTGATCCTGCGGGAGAAGGGCTCCGGGACGCGGCAGGTGCTGGACGCCGCGCTGGGCGGGCTGGCCCGGCCGTTGATCGAGCTGTCCTCGACGACCGCGGTGAAGGCGGCGGCGGTGAGCGGAGCCGGTCCTGCGGTGCTGAGTGAACTGGCCGTGGGGGAGGAGCTGGCGATGCGGCGGCTGGTGCGGGTGCCGGTGGAGGGGGTCGCGCTGGCGCGGGAACTGCGGGCGGTGTGGCCCACGGGGCATCGGCCGGTGGGGCCGGCTCGGGAGTTGTTGTCGTTGACGCGGGGGTAGGTGTCCTCGCTGCCGCATGGGGGCCGCGCCCCCAGACCCCGCTTCGGCTTTGTGTGGGCTTCGGTCTGGGACGCCGCTTCGGCTTTGTGTGGGCTTCGGTCTGGGGCGCCGCTTCGGCTTTGTGTGGGCTTCGGTCTGGGGCGCCGCTTCGGCTTTGTGTGGGCTCGGTCTGGGGCGCCGCTTCGGCTTTGTGTGGGCTTTGGTCTGGGGCGCCGCTTCGGCTTTGTGTGGGCTTTGGTCTGGGGCGCCGCTTCGGCTCTGCGTGGGCCTCGGCCCCGGACGCCGCTTCGGCCCTGCGCGGGCTCGGCCTGGGACGCCGGACGGGCTGAACTTCCTGACCGGCGCTGGGAGGTGGCCGCGGCCTGCGGGGATCGGCCGGGCTCCTCAACCGGCCGACGCCGCCTGGTCGTTGATGTGGTCCCGGATGATCGACTCGAAGTCCGGGTCGGGACGCAGGCCCAGTGCGGCGGCCCGGGTGTGGTCCACGGCCGCCGGCCAGGAGCCGACGATGGCCTCGGTCGCGGGGTCGGGGGCGAGTGTCACCAGGTCGGCCACCTGCGACCCCGCCACGCGGCGCAGGGTGGTCAGCATGTCCGCCACCGTGACCGTGAGGGCGGGGAGGTTGACCGGGAGGGTGCCGTCGAGGTGGCCCGGGGCCGTGCCGCGTTCCACCTCTGCCAGGCGGAGCAGTCCCTCCACCGCGCGGCGTGGTGAGGACAGGGCCACCCGGAGGTCGGGGCGGACGGGGCAGATCGCCGGGGCGCCGGACAGGGGCTCTCGGACGATGCCGGACAGGAAGCCCGACGCGGCCGCGTTCGGCCGGCCCGGGCGGACCGTGACCGTCATCAGACGGGCCACGCGTCCGTCGACGAACCCCCGGCGCGTGCAGTCCGCGATCAGCTGCTCGCAGACCAGCTTCTGGGTGCCGTAACTCGTGCGGGGCACGGGGAGTGTCGACTCGCTGACCCTCGGCGGCAGCGGGAGTGTCGGGTCGCCGCCGTAGACCGCGACGCTGCTGGAGAAGACGAGACGCGGCACCGGCCCGCCGGACGCCGACTGGGTCCGGGCGGCTTCCAGCAGGGCGCGCGTCACATCGACGTTGGCGCTCATACCGAGGTCGAAGTCCGCCTCGCACGCGGCCGACACCGCCGCCGCGAGATGGATCACCAGGTCGACCCGCTCCGCGAACACCTCGTCGAGGCGGTCGGCCAGGTCGCCGTGCACCACCTCCACGAGCGGGTCGGCGCACACCGGCGCCTTGGGCCGTACGACCTGGTCGACGAGCACCAGCCGGTCGATCGGCTCCCCACGGAAGGTGCGCCGCGCGAGCAGGGCGGCGGCCACCCGGCCTCCCAGAAAACCGAAGCCGCCCGTGACGACGATCCTCATGCGCTGTCTCCTCGCTGTCTACTGCCCCGCACGTGAACGGGCCTGGTGGAGGCGGACCTTGGTGCGGTTGCCGCAGCGGGCCATCGAGCACCAGCTGCGGTCGCCCGCGGGGGAGCGGTCCACGAAGCGCAGGGCGCAGCGCCCGGAGCCGTAGACGCGCAGCTACCGTATCCCCGCGGAGAGCAGGAACTCGATCGCCGGCCTCGCCGCCGGCCGGGCCGACGCCGCCTCCGGCGACACCCTCGCCCACGGCGACCTGCGCGCCGGCACCATGCTCCTCACCGCCGACGGCCGCGTCGTCTTCGTCGACTGGCCGCACACGGTGCGCGCTGCCCCGCTCGCGGCACTGGCCGGATTGCTCAGGACGCGGCTCGGACCAGGGCCTGCATGACCCGGAGGTCGTCACCCATCTCGGGGTGCCACTGGACGCCGAGCACCCAGCAGTCGGCGGACGGCACCTCGATGGCCTCCACCGTCCCGTCGGCCGCGTACGCCGAGGGCATCAGGCCCGAGCCGAGCCGGTCCACGGCCTGGTGGTGGTACGTCGGTACGGAGACCTCCTCCGGGGCGATCTCGGCGTACCGCGTCCCCGGCACCGGCTTGACCGGGTGCCGGCCGAAGACGCCGACGACCTCGGCGTGGCCGTCGATGTGCTGGACGAGGGTGCCGCCGACGGCGACGTTCAGCAGCTGCATGCCCCGGCAGATGCCGAGCAGCGGTACGCGGGCCGCCAGGGCCGCGTCGATCAACGCCAGCTCCCAGGCGTCCCGGGCACGGGCCGGCGGGCCGGTGCGGGGGTGGGGCTCGGCGCCGTAGTGGACGGGCTCGACGTCCGGGCCGCCCGCGATGACCAGGCCGTCGAGCCGGGCGACGGTCGCCGCCGCCAGCTCGGGTGAATCCGGCGGCAGCATCGCGACCAGGCCACCGGCCCGCTGCACCAGCCGTGGATAGCCGACCGGCAGCAGCGCGGCCTCCAGCTCCCACATGCCCCAGCGCGCCCCGGCCTCCAGATACGTGCTGACACCGATCAGCGGCCTGCCCGCCATGCGCCCTCCCGATCCCCTAATGGACTACTCCCATACCTTTTCTCAGGAGTGCCCCACAGGGCAAGGCTCTCTGGAGTGCCCGACAGGGCGAGACCGGCCCCGGTCCTTCGGCCGGTCACGCCAGGAATCCCCGCAGCAGCGCCGCCGTGCCCGCGCAGTGTTCCCGCATCATCTCCCGCGCCCCGTCCGCGTCCCCGTCGAGGACCGCCTCGACCAGGGCGATGTGCTGGCGCTGGGAGTGCTCGAGGTTGCGGACGAGGAGCGGTATGCAGTCGAGCAGGTCGTTCACCGAGGCCCGTACCGCCGCGTACTGGGCGGTGAGCGTGGGCGAGCCGCAGAGCTCCGCCAGTGTCAGGTGCAGCAGGGTGTCCAGGCGCCGGTAGTCGGCGAGCGGTGCGTCATGCGTGCGGGCCAGTGCCTCGCGCAGCCGGTCCGCCTGCTCGTCCGTCAGCCCGTGCGTCGCGCACAGCCCGGCGGCCCCCACCTCCAGCACCTCCCGGAAGCGCAGCACGTCCTCGATGTCGACCTCGGTGATCCGCCGTCGCAGCTCGTCCTCGCCGCCCGCGTCCGACTTCGGCAGCACGAAGGTCCCGCCGTATCGCCCGCGCCGCGACTCCACCAGCCCCTGGTCCTGGAGCACCTTGAGCACCTCGCGCAGGGTCACCCGGCTGATCCCCAGCCGCTCCGCCAGCTCCCGCTCGGCCGGCAGCCGCTCGCCCCCCGGCACCAGGCCCAGCCGTACGACCTGCAGGATCTGCTCCAGCGCCTCCTCGAAGCCGTTGCCCGCCCGCACCGGCCGCAGCACCGGCGTCAGTCGGTCGTCGAGACTGCCGTCCTGATCGAGCGACATCCCGCCGCACCCCCTTCCCAAGCAATGGTTCTCGCGAATACCTTATGGCTTCCGGCTGACCGTAGAAGCCGAAGGAGGCTTTCCCGTGGCAGACCGCACACCCCCGCTCTCCGTCGAGGAGCTGCACGCCCTCGTCGCGAGCGGTGAGATCGACACTGTCGTCCTGGCCTTCCCCGACATGCAAGGGCGGCTCCAGGGCAAGCGGTTCGCCGCACGCTTCTTCCTCGACGAGGTCCTCCACCACGGCACCGAGGGCTGCAACTACCTCCTCGCCGTGGACACCGATATGAACACGGTGGACGGCTATGCCATGTCCTCCTGGGACCGGGGATACGGCGACTTCGCCATGCATCCGGACCTCAGCACCCTCCGGCGGGTTCCCTGGAACGCCGGTACGGCGATGCTCATCGCCGACCTGGCCTGGAACGACGGCTCCCCGGTCGTCGCCGCCCCGCGCCAGATCCTGCGCCGCCAGCTCGACCGCCTCGCCGAGCACGGCTTCACCGCCAAGGTCGGCACCGAGCTGGAGTTCATCGTCTTCAAGGACACCTACGAGCAGGCCTGGGACGCGGGCTACAGAGGGCTGACGCCGGCGAACCAGTACAACATCGACTACTCGGTGTTGGGCACCGGCCGTATCGAGCCCCTGCTCCGCCGTATCCGCAACGAGATGGCGGGCGCGGGGCTGACCGTCGAGTCCGCCAAGGGCGAGTGCAACCCCGGCCAGCACGAGATCGCCTTCCGCTACGACGACGCCCTGGTCACCTGCGACCAGCACGCCATCTACAAGACCGGCGCGAAGGAGATCGCCTCCCAGGAGGGCGTCTCCCTCACCTTCATGGCCAAGTACAACGAGCGCGAGGGCAACTCCTGCCACATCCACCTCTCCCTCGCCGACGCGGCCGGCAACAACGCCATGCCGGGAGGACCGGAAGGGGGCGAGGGCGGCATGTCGGACGTCATGCGGCACTTCCTCGCCGGGCAGTTGGCGGCCCTGCGGGACTTCTCGCTGCTCTACGCCCCCAACATCAACTCTTACAAGCGGTTCCAGCCTGGCTCCTTCGCCCCGACCGCCGTCGCCTGGGGGTACGACAACCGCACCTGCGCGCTGCGGGTGGTGGGCCACGGACGCTCTCTGCGCTTCGAGAACCGTCTGCCCGGCGGTGACGTCAACCCGCACCTCGCCGTAGCCGGGCTGATCGCGGCCGGGCTGCACGGCATCGAGCAGAAGCTGGAGCTGCCCGACGCCTGTCCGGGGAACGCGTACGCGGCGGAGTTCGAGCACGTCCCGACCACCCTGCGCGAGGCCGCCGAACTCTGGGAGAACAGCCCGATCGCCAAGGCCGCCTTCGGCGACGAGGTCGTCGCGCACTACCGCAACATGGCACGCGTCGAGCTGGACGCCTTCGACGCCGCGGTCACCGACTGGGAGCTGCGCCGCTCCTTCGAACGCCTGTGAGGCCCTTCTTGTCTGCCGAGTCCGCACCTGAAGTGCTCGAAGTACTCAACCCCGCCACCGAGGAGGTCGTCGCCACCGTCCCGGCCGCCACCGCGGCCGACGTGGACGGGGCAGTCGTACGCGCCACGGCGGCACAGGCGAAGTGGGCCGCGCTGGCGCCGGCGGACCGCGCACGGCTGCTGCGCCGGTTCGCCGCGAAGGTCGACGAACACCTCGAAGAGCTGGCCCGGTCGGAGGTCCGCGAGGCCGGGCACACCGTCGGGAACGCCCGCTGGGAGGCCGGCAACGTCCGCGACCTGCTGGACTACGCGGCCGGGGGAGTGGAGCGGCTGACGGGACGGCAGATCCCGGTGGCCGGCGGCCTCGACGTCACCATCCTCGAACCGCTGGGTGTCGTGGGCGTGATCGCGCCCTGGAACTTCCCGATGCCGATTGCCGCCTGGGGCACGGCTCCCGCCCTGGCGGCAGGCAACGCCGTCCTCCTCAAGCCCGCCGAGACGACCCCGCTGACGGCGCTGCGGCTGGCCGAACTCGCCCTGGAGGCGGGCCTGCCCGAGGGCCTGTTCCAGGTGCTCCCCGGTCACGGCCCCGTCGCGGGAAACGCCCTCGTCGAGCACCCGGGCGTCGCGAAGATCGTGTTCACCGGGTCGACGGCCGTCGGTAAACAGGTGTTGGCGAAGGGCTCGGCGCTCCTCAAGCGCGTCACCCTCGAACTCGGCGGCAAGAGCCCCAACATCGTCTTCGCCGACGCGGATGTCGAGGCCGCCGCCGCAGCGGCTCCGATGGCCTTCCTCGACAACTCCGGCCAGGACTGCTGCGCCCGCACCCGCATCCTCGTCCAGCGCTCCGCCTACGACCGGTTCCTGGAGCTGCTGGCCCCCGCGATCGAGGCGGTGACGGTCGGCGACCCGGCCGACGAGACGACGGACATGGGCCCGTTGATCTCCAAGGTCCAACTGGAGCGCGTCCGTTCGTACGTCGGCGACGACCTGAAGGGCATCCGCGGCAAGGCCCCCGAGGGCCCCGGCTTCTGGTTCCCGCCCACCGTCCTCACCGATGTCGACCCGCACGCGCGCGTGGCCGTCGAGGAGGTCTTCGGCCCCGTCGCGGTGGTCCTCCCCTTCGAGGACGAGGCGGACGCGATCCGGCTCGCCAACGCCACCGACTACGGCCTCTCCGGCTCCATCTGGACCCGTGACGTCGGCCGCGCCCTGCGCGTCTCGGGGGCCGTCCGCGCGGGCAACCTGTCCGTCAACTCCCACTCCAGCGTCCGCTACTGGACCCCCTTCGGCGGCTTCAAGCAGTCCGGCATCGGCCGCGAGCTCGGCCCGGACGCGCTGACCGCCTTCACCGAAACCAAGAACGTCTTCATCAGCACGGAGGCCTGACCGCTCATGACCGAAGAGAACATGTGCCGCCGGTTGGCCGGCCGTACCGCCGTCATCACCGGAGCCGGCAGCGGCATCGGCCTCGCCACCGTGCGCCGGCTCGCCTCCGAGGGCGCGCACGTCGTCTGCGGCGACGTCGACGAGGCCCGCGGCAAGGCGGCCGCGGACGAGGTCGGCGGGATCTTCGTGAAGGTCGACGTCACCGACCCGGAGCAGGTCGAGGCGCTGTTCAAGACGGCGTACGACACCTACGGCAGCGTCGACATCGCCTTCAACAACGCCGGCATCTCCCCGCCCGACGACGACTCCATCCTGGAGACCGGCCTGGAGGCCTGGAAGCGCGTCCAGGAGGTCAACCTCACCTCCGTCTACCTGTGCTGCAAGGCCGCCATCCCCTACATGCGGCGGCAGGGCAAGGGCTCCATCATCAACACGGCGTCCTTCGTGGCGCGGATGGGCGCGGCCACCTCCCAGATCTCGTACACCGCCTCCAAGGGCGGCGTCCTCGCCATGTCCCGCGAGCTGGGCGTCCAGTTCGCCCGCGAGGGCATCAGGGTGAACGCCCTCTGCCCGGGCCCGGTCAACACCCCGCTCCTGCAGGAACTGTTCGCGAAGGACCCCGAGCGGGCCGCCCGCCGCCTGGTCCACATCCCCGTCGGCCGGTTCGCCGAGGCCGAGGAGATCGCCGCCGCGGTGGCCTTCCTGGCGAGCGACGACTCCTCCTTCGTCAATGCCACCGACTTCCTGGTGGACGGCGGAATCTCGGGCGCGTACGTCACGCCTCTGTAGGCCCGAGGGGGGCAAGAGGGTACGGTCCACGCGAATGCGACAGCTTCTCGCGTGGACCCTGGCCGCGGCCGCCCCCACCGCAGCCCCCAGCCGCCCCCGCCTGACCGCCCGTTGGTACGGGCGACAACCGCGCCCACCTCCAGCCCGCCGCCGACGTCGGTGACGCCACGGGCGCGCGTCTCGTCGTCAACCGCAACAAGCCGGAGCTGACGTGCCGTGCCTACGACGACCGGACCAGAGTGACACCGTGTACTGATCCGGGATCATCGGCTAAAGGAACGTGTGGCCTTCCCCGCGGTACGTCGGGACGGTCGCCGTCACCGCGTCCCCCTCCACGAGGTGCAGCACGTCGAAGCGCTCGCACAGCTCACCGGCCTTGGCGTGCCGGAACCACACCTTGTCACCGAGCAGCAGGTCGTCGGCGGGGGAGCCGAGCAGCGGGGTCTGCACCTCGCCGGGCCCTTCCTGGGGGTCGTAGCGGAGCCCCTCGGGCAGGTAGGGGACGGGGAGCCGGTCACGGCCGGGCGCGCCGGAGGCGGGATACCCGCCGCCGAGGACCGTCACGACCCCCACCCCCGGCCGCCGTACCACCGGCTGGGCGAAGAGGGCGGCCGGACGCCCGCTGAAGGACGTGTAGTTGTCGAAGAGCCGCGGCACGTACAGCCCGGACCCCGCGCCGATCTCGGTGACGGCGTCCTCGGAGGCGGTGGTCTGCACACTCCCCGTACCACCGCCGTTGACGAACTCCAGATCGGGTACGACGGCCCGCACGGCGCGCACCACCTCACCGCGCCGCTCGGCGAGTTCACGGCGGGCGGTGGCCTGCATCAGCCGTACGGCACGGGACCGGAAGGGCTGCCCGGCGACGGAGTCGCCGACGCCCGCGATATGGCCCTCGTAGGCCATGATCCCGACGACCTTGAAGCCGGGCCGCCGGGCGACGGTACGGGCGAGGTCGGCGACTTGGGCGGGCGAGTGCAGCGGCGAGCGTCGCGCACCGACCCGCACCCGCCCCCCGAACAGCTTCAGTGAGGTGTCCAACTCCAGGCAGACACGGATGACTTCACGGCCTCCGTCGCGGGACTCGTCGATGAGCCGGAGCTGCGCGGGGTCGTCGATCATGACCGTGACGGCCGCGGCCAGCTTGGGGTCGGAGGCCAGCTCGGCGAACCGGGCCCGGTCGGCGGACGGGTAGGCGAGGAGGATGTCGTCGAAGCCGCCGCGCGCCAGCCACAGCGACTCGGCCAGTGTGAAGGACATGATCCCCGCGAAGCCGTCCCTCCCCAGCACCCGCTCCAGCAACGCCCGGCAGCGCACGGACTTGCTGGCGACGCGGATCGGCTTGCCGCCGGCCCGGCGGACGAGGTCGTCCGCGTTGGCGTCGAAGGCTTCCAGGTCGACGATCGCGAGAGGAGCGTCGAGGTGGGCGGTGGCCCGGTCGTAACGGGCCCGGTCGGAGGCGCGCGCAGTCATGAACGAAGCCTGCCAGACAGGATTACCGCAGGGTAGGGGGACGTTCCGGGCAGATGCCCCGGGGGTGTGGACTGGTTCCCGTTCTGACAGTGGCAAGCCGTAGAGTGACGCGCACGTACGGCGGAACGGCTGCGGTCGCAAAGCCTGCACCGGGATGGCGGTCCGTCCGCGCGGGTATGCGTGCCCGGGACGGACCGACCGCGCCGGCCCGGCGCAGATCGATTGAGCGCAAGGACGACGGCCCACGTACGACTAGTCGGCCCGGGGGGACGAGGAAACGGGGGGTGCATGAGCAGGGAAGCGCAGCACGCCTCCTTTCCGCCTCGCCCGTCCCGGCCGCCGACAGTGGGCGACGGCACGGAGGCCGAGGCACGGGGTGCCGGGGCCTCGGAGTCGCCCGAGCGACCGGTTACCGAAGCCAAGGGAACGAACGCAATGACCGACCGGCCGTCGCCGGAGGCTTCGACGCCGCGGGGCGCGGGTGCGTCGGCGCCCGCGGGAGGTTCCGGCGGGGTGTGGTCACCCTGGCGGGGCGCCGAGCCCTTCGACGCCTTCGGAACCCACACGGCCCCGACCGTTTCGCGCGCGGGGAACGAGAGCGAGACCACCTGGACACCGTCCCACCGCGCCGGCGGCGAGCGCCCGGCGGGTGCGGGGGGAGAGGGCGGCAGGGGGACGGGCGCGCGGATGAGTGCGGGTAGGGGCGTGGACGGCGGCGCAACTCCGGGTGCGGGTTCGGGAGCGGAGCCGGGCACGGGCACAGGGCCAGGTGCGAGCACAAGGGCAGGCGCGGGCGCACGCGCGGGCGCGGGTGCCGGGGCAGCCGCGAGCGCGAGCGCACGCGCGGGGTCGGGCGCAGAGTCGGGTGCGAGCGCACGCGCGGGGTCGGGCGCAGAGTCGGGTGCGAGTGCACGCGCAGGCTCGCGCACCGACTCAGGTACGGGCGCCCGCGCAGGTACTGACACCAGTGCAGGCGCAACCGCGGAGGGAACCGGAGCCCACTCCCCGGGCAGCCAACCTCACGTCCCCCACCGCCCGGCACGCACGCCCAATTCCATGAACCCGCAGAACCCGCCCCCGCCACAGGCCTCGGCCCGCTTCCCGGACACCCCGCCGTCGGTGCGCCGCGAGCCACACGCCGACAGCACCGCTGCTGCATCGCCACCGGACACCGCCGTACCCCCGCGCCCGCCCCACCGCCCCACGGCGGCCCCCACCGACGCCACACAGCACCGGAGTGCCACCGCGCCGCCGCCCCCGGGCACGACCGCCCCACCTCCCATACCGACGCCCCACCCGGCTTCCGCCCAGTCCGGCTCGGCCCACCGTCCTGGTTCGGTCACGCCGCCGATGCCGCAGGAGCGGCCTGTTTCGGCGTCTGGTGAGGGGGTTGGCCGTCCGGGTGCTTCCGTGCCGCCGCCCAGCAGCGCTCACCCGGACGCGGCGAGGCCTCCCATGCCCTCCCCGCGTCCGGCCTCCACCCCGCCCGCCCCGGTCCGCGCTCCGGGCTCGGTCACCCCGCCGATGCCCAGGACCCGCCCCGATTCCGTGCACGCCGACGCCGTGCGTCGCCCCGCCCCGACCGCGCCTCCCAGGCCGGAGACCCGCCCAGGGGCTGCGGGTCCCATGCCGGAGGCCCGCCCGGGTTCCGCGGGCCCCATGCCGGATGCCCGAGTGGGGTCCACGCCTCCGGTGCCCGAGGGCCGACCCGGCTCGGCCGGCTCGGTGTCGGAGGGGCGCGGCGGCTCCATGCCGCCCGTGCCGGGGGCCCGTTCGGTTTCCGCGGGGCCCATGCCCGAGGTCCGTCCGGGCTCCGCCGCCGGTTCCGTCGGGGTCGGTGTGCCGCCCATGCCCGCTGCGGCGCCCGAGGTGCGGGGCGGTTCGCAGGCCGGGGGGGTGACGCCCGATCCTGCGCTGTCCTGGAGCGCCCCCATGGCCCCCGGTGGGGTACCCGGAGCCAGTAGGCCCGTTGTGTCGTTCGGAAAGCCCGAGGGCTATGACGAGCGGGCTCGGCCTCGGGTGCTCGGGCGGCGGCTGCGGTCGCGGGGTGCCGGGGTCGCCGCCTGTGTGGTGCTCGGGCTGGGGCTCATCGGGGGTGCTGTGACCGGGAGTTGGCTCGTGGGGGGTGATGGGGACGGGGGGAAGCAGGACACCTTCGTCGCCGCGCGGGGGCTCTGGCACAGCGTGCCCGTCGATGAGTTGTTCCCGAAGACCGTGGACGGAGAGGGCGCCGGGCCCGGCGGTGCCGACCGGACCTGGACGCGGATCGCCGTCGCGCCGGACACCGGGTGCGAGGGGGCGTTCGATCCGCTGCTGAGCAAGGCGCTCGCGCCCGTGGGGTGCCAGCGGCTGGTCCGCGCCACCTACACCGACGCCACCCAGAGCTTCGTCACCACTGTCGGGCTCCTCTTCACCAAGGCGGACCAGGCTTCCATGTCGTCCCTCGCCAAACGCTTCCAGGACGAGGACCTCGCCACCCGCACCGACCTCATGCCCCGCCCCTTCGCCGCGAAGAACACCATCGCCGCCCGCTTCGGGACGAAACAGCGCGCCTCCTGGACCGTCTCCGTCCTCACCGACGCCCCCGTCGTCGTCTACTCCGTCTCCGGCTGGGCCGACGGCCGCACCGTCGACACCCCCCAACCCGCCGAACAGGCCGAGCAGTCCGGCGCCACCACACCCCCCGCCCAGGCCGGCCTCGGCAACGAGGCCCAGGGCCTCGCCGACCGCATCGAACGCGCCCTGAGGAAAGACGTGAGCACCCCGCCCTCGGAGCGGCCGTCATGAGACGTCGCTCCGCCGCCCTGAGCGCCCTCCTCGCCGCGTCCCTCGCGCTCGTCCCCTCCACCGCGGCGCACGCCGACGGCATACGCGCCCAGCAGTGGGCCCTCGACGCCATGCACACCCAGCAGGCCTGGCAGACCACCAAGGGCAGGGGCATCACCGTCGCCGTCCTGGACACCGGCGTCGAGGCCGACCACCCCGACCTCGTCGGCAACGTCCTGCAGGGCAAGGACATGATCGGCTTCGGGGCGAAGGAGGGGGACCGTGCCTGGGCCCGGCACGGGACCGCCATGGCCGGCATCATCGCCGCGCACGGACACGGCCCCGGCGACGCCGACGGCGTCATGGGCATCGCCCCGGAAGCCAAGATCCTTCCCGTCCGCGTCATCCTGGAGGACGGCGACACCGCCCGCGGCAAGGCCCGCTCCACCCGCGGCAACGCCCTCGCCGAAGGCATCCGCTGGGCCGCCGACCACGGCGCCGACGTCATCAACCTCTCCCTCGGCGACGACTCGGCCTCCGCCCACCCCGAGCCCGCCGAGGACGAGGCCATCCAGTACGCCCTGAAGAAGAACGTCACCGTCGTCGCCTCCGCGGGCAACGGCGGCAAGAAGGGCGACCACGTCTCCTACCCGGCCGCCTACCCGGGCGTCATCGCCGCGACCGCCGTGGACCGCTTCGGCGTCCGCGCCTCGTTCTCCACCCGCCGCTGGTACGCCACGGTCAGCGCCCCCGGCGACGACATCGTCATCGCCGACCCCGACCACAAGTACTACCAGGGCTGGGGCACCAGCGCGGCCTCGGCCTTCGTGTCGGGCGCGGTGGCGCTCATCAAGGCCGCCCACCCGGGCCTGACCCCGGCCCAGATCAAGCAGCTGCTGGAGGACACCGCCCGCGACGCCCCGGTCGGCGGCCGCGACGACTCCCGCGGCTTCGGCATGATCGACCCGGTCGCCGCCCTGAAGGCCGCAGGCCGGACGGACCCGAAGCGCCTGCAGCCGGCCTCGTACGGCGAGAAGTACTTCGGCTCCGGCCCGGACGCCGCCAAGTCCGATGCCGACACCAGCGACTGGGCCGCCCCGCTCGCGGGCAGCCTCGGCGGGGTCCTGCTGGTGGTGGCCGTGGTGCTGTGGCGGGGCCGCCGCCCGCGGTACGACCGCTTCTGAGCGGCGGACTCCCTTACGAGACGGAAGCCGTCGCCGAGGCCGACGGGGACACCGACGAGCCGTCACCGTCCCCCGCGAACACCGAAACCGCCGCCTTCGCCGCCGCCTCGACCAGGGAAATCCCCTTCGCCTGCGTCGAGTTGCCCTTGGAGAGCGCGGCCACCAGGTACGCGTGGCCGTCGACCGTCACACGGCCGATGCTGTTGATGTCCCACAGACCGGTGGCGCTCCGTGCCAACCAGCCGTTCTTCAGGGCCCACTTGGAGCCGTCCGCGGCGGCGGACACACCCCAGTGCTGGTCGGCCTCTATCTGCCCCATCAGCTCCTGGACGTACGCCCGCGAGGCCTTGCTCAGCTTCGAGTCGTCCCCGAACACCTGCTGGAGCAGGGTGAGTTGATCGGCCGCCGTGGTCTGGGTCAGCCCCCACAGCGCACCGTCGCCGCCCTCGGTGCCCGTCAGCCCGAGCCGCTTGTTCGCGGCGTCCAGCCCGTCGGCCTTCCCGATGGTGTCCCACAGCGCCGAAGCGGCCGTGTTGTCACTGTTCTCGATCATCGTGGTGGCGTACGACTTCTCGGTCGCCGTCAGATGCCGGCCCGCGTCCTGCGCCTGCAGCAGCAGCGTCGCCAGGATGTCGACCTTGACGATGCTCGCCGTGTCGAAGGCACCGCTCCCGTACGTGGCGCTGTCGCCGGAGTCCAGGTCCAGCACCGCGACGGAGACCTTCGCCTTGCCCGCGACGGCCACCGACTTCAGCGCCTCGGCGAGCAGCGCGTCGTGGTCCACCGCCGGCTCCGCCACGGGTTCCACCGATTCCTCCACGCCGGCCGTGGTCGAGGAGGAGGCCGACGCCGCCGACGATACGGGGCTCGCCCCCGAGTGCGCCTGCGCCTTCACATACACCGTCCCGGCGGCCGTACCGCCCACGACGGCGACCACGGCGAGGGCGGTGTAGAGCAGAGGGCGCGTCCGGGACGGACGAGCGCGGCGGCTTCGGCGGGCTCTGGAGGACTCCATGCCCGCGATGCTCGGGGCGGCGACTGTGCGCGCCGTTAGACGGAAGTTAGATGTGTGTCAGGGAAATCTGAGAAAGCCGTGAAGTCTGTGAACCCCCGGTTTCCGGGACCGCACAAGCCCAGCAGCATCCCCCCGATATCGGCCCGATAGGGTCGGTGACCGTGGCGAACAAGAACATTCCCGACCCCGGCTTCTCCGACGACGACGGCTCCGCCGACCCCCGGCTGAGCGCGGCGCTCGCCGCCTGGGCCGAGGACCGCACCGCCGTCGGCCCGGTCCTGGAGGCCCTCAGGGGCGCCCGGCTGCTGGTCCCCGTGGTGGCCGTGCTCGGCGAGGTCGAGGAGGACGAGAACGGACTGCGCCGCGAGAAGACCAGCGACATGGCCGTGCCGACGCTGAAGGCCGGATCCCGGACCGCCCTGCCCGCCTTCACCTCCACCGACTCGCTGGCCCGGTGGGACCCGGCGGCCCGCCCCGTCGCCGTACCCCTGCACCAGGCCCTGCAGGCCGCCGCGCACGAGAAGGCGGACACGGTGGTGCTGGACCTGGCCGGGCCGGTGCCCTTCGAGCTGGCGGGACCCGCCCTGCTCGCGCTCGCCGAGGGCCGTACGACGACCGACCCGCTCGCCGACCCGGCCGTACGGGAAGCGGTACGGGAGGCGGTCGCCGCCGAGTCCGCCGTACTGCGCGCGCACCTCGGGCCCGGACAGGCCGACGGCACCCTGGCCCTCGTGCTCGATCCCGCTGTCGCTCCGGCCGAGGCGGCCCGGGCGGTCGCCGAGCGGCTGGCCGCCGACGAGACACTGAGGGCCCGCCTGGTGCGCGGCCTCGACCTGGCCCTGCTGCCGGCCGGGGCGACGCCGCCGGGCGAGCCCTTGTACGTACGGGAAGGCAGTGAATCCACCGCCCTGGACTAGTAGTGCTTCGTTAGGTGTAGGCGTTTGTGCTGATCAAGAGCATCTTGAAAGTGTGGACACGCATGAAGTGAACCGATTACGGGCTGCGTTGGGGCTGTTCGTGGCGGATGTGTTCGCCTCGGTGCCGCGTACGGATCAGCGAGCCAAGGGTGAGTGCTATCTGCGTGGGCTGATGCTGGATGGCCGGCGCAAGTCGATCCAGCCGATGGCCGCGCGTCTGCCGGATGGGAACATGCAGGCCCTGCAGCAGTTCGTGAACCAGTCGCCATGGGATCCGCTGCCGGTCAGGCAGCGGATCGCTGAGCGGCTGTCCGAAGTCGTCAGGCCCGAGGTGTGGGTGATCGACGACGTGTCGTTCCCCAAGTGCGGCAGGGCGTCGGTCGGGGTGGCCCGTCAGTACTGCGGAGCGGTGGGCAAGCGGGCGAACTGCCAGGTCGCAGTCAGTGTCCATGCCGCCACCGACACCGCCTCGTGTCCCTTGGAGTGGCAGTTGTATCTGCCGCGGGAGTGGACGGACGAGACGGATCGCTGCCGCAGGGCAGGCGTCCCCCAGGAGGTGGTGGTGCATCGGGAGAAGTGGCGCCTGGCGCTCGGCCTGCTGGACACACTCGCCCAGTGGCAGTTGAAGGCTCCGGTCGTGGTTGCTGACGCCGGCTACGGCGTCAGCACACCGTTCCGGCTCGGTCTCCAGGAGCGAGGGCTGACCTATGTGCTGGCCCTGCAGGGGAAGGAAGTCGCTCATCCGGAGGATGCCGAGCCGCACCAACCGGCTTATGGCGGGCTCGGGCCGCCCACCCTTCCCCGCTACCGCACCCCGCCGCGAGCCCTCTCCACCCTCGCGGCGGAGGCGGGTGCGGAGCGATTCTCCGAGGTGACCTGGCGGCAGGGCAGCAAGGGCGTGATGACCTCGCGGTTCGCGGTGCTGAGGGTGCGGCCCGCGGGCAAGCAGTCCCTGGCCGCCGCTCAGGAGGCGGGCGGGGGCCGCAGCCGGTGGGACGGTGTCCTGCCGGTCCAGACCGTCCTGGTCGAATGGCCGGACGGCCAGGACACTCCGACGGACTACTGGATATCGAACCTTCCTGCCACCACACCGACCGCTGACCTGGTGCGGTGGGCGAAGATGCGCTGGCGGATCGAACATGACTACCGCGAGCTCAAACACGGCCTGGGACTCGACCACTTCGAAGGCCGCACCTGGCGCGGCTGGCACCACCACGTCACCCTCGTCACCGCCGCGCAGGCATTCCTCACCCTTCGCAGGCTCGACCCAAAAGTCGAGGCACCGGCCCGAGCCTCTACCAGACCCTCGACGCACTACAAGACTTGCTGAGGTGCTGGACCGGCACCTGCAGCACCTGCGGCCGCCCCCTCAAAACCGGCAGAACCAGAACCTAACGAAGCACTACTAG
>NZ_JBSFHA010000034.1:0-96299 GCF_053596855.1 Streptomyces sp. NPDC001617 | reverse complement strand
CGCAGGCCGTCTCCTGGGGAGACCTGGCCGAGGATTTCGCCTTCACCGATGCCGAGATGCCGAAAAGGACCAGATCCAGAAGGGGGCGCAGGCGATGGTCCTGGCCACTCGTGTGCACCGCCTCGCCGAGTTGCGGAAGCGGCAGCACACCACACAGGTCCAGGTCGCCGAAGCCATGGGTGTTACCCAGGCCCGCGTCTCCCGTATCGAGAAGGGTCAACTGGAGCGCAGCGAGGTCGACACCCTCGCTTGTGTGACGGTTCCATCCCCTTGGCTGAACTGGGCGGACGCGGCTGTTGCTGTGGTAAGCGTCCAACTCATCGCCCCCCAGGGGCCATTGAGGGGTCAGAAGGACAGGAACACATCGACAAGCACGACATGGGACTGACACTGATCAGCCCGTTTGACCTGGGGAAACGTCAAAGATGAGCGTTGATGGGCAAGGGCCGCCAGGATCCCCAATGGACTCATCATCCGTCGGCCGTGGGTTCGAGTCCCACCCGCCCCACTGCGCAGGCCTCTGACATGCGGAAACGTCTCATTGCGGGTGCGGATTCAGGGTTTGCGTTACGGGGCTGAATCCGCTGCTCGTGAGTTCAACTCTGTGGCTGGTGGCGTTTGTTCGCATCGCTCCGACCTGTGCTGACGTGTTGTCTGACGCCGCGGCGGGGCCCTGTGGGTGGTGTCTTCGAGGGGTGGGCGCTGAATTCGGGACGCTGGTGGGACGCAGGTTGCTCCATGGGTGATCTTCGGGGCAGCCCGGAAGCGCGGAGCGGAGTCGGTGCGGTGGCTGCCTGGGGGCATCCGAGGTGGTGGCCGCGCAGGGCGTCGGGCGGATGATCGTGGTGGTTGCGCCTCTGGGGCTGCGCAGACGTCGTACCAATGACTGGCCGCCAAGGATGTCACGGAGCGTCATGAACCTTTAACCTACAATTATCTCTCTTTGAGGCGCACGTCACAGCGAAGGCGTGCAGGGAGGTGGTTCGCTGATCAACTGAATCTGACTGGAGGCGTGAAGGGGGAACGCTGGCCATGCATTTATCGCGCGCACAGCAGGTCCTGGCAGGACCGGGCGCCCAGTCCGTTGACACCTTCGCGAAGCGGGTCTTCGGGTACCTACCACGAGCCGATCAGCGCCGATGGGCCCAGACTTATCTGAAAGGGCTGCTGCTCACCGACGGCAGGAAGTCGATGCGGCGGGTGGCGGAGTCGGTGTCCGGCTCGCCCACGGTGTGGTACTCGCTGCAGCAGTTCATCAACAGCAGTCCATGGGAGTGGGGACAGGCTCGTGATGCTCTGACACGGTGGATCGAGGAGCGGTCATCTGTGCGGGCCCTGACCATCACACCCGTTATCCTACCCAAGCGCGGCGATCAGTCCGTGGGTGTGCATCAGCGATTCGACCTCTCTTGCGGGCGAACCATCAACTGCCAGCTTGCAGTTGGCCTCTTCCTGTCCTGTCCGGGGGCCAATTTTCCTGTCGACTGGCGACTCGTGCTTCCACGGCAATGGACTGACGACCCCGGACTGCGCCAGCGTGCCCGCATACCCGAGACCGAGAGCTTCCGTCCGCGGTGGAGGCACATGGTGGACCTGCTGGCCGACCATGTCGGTAGCACCGCTTCACCGGACGTGCCGGTAGTGGCCGACATGAGCGACGCAACCGACCTCGTGGAGCTGACGGCCCTTCTGGTCGGCACGGGACGCGACTTCATCGTCGCTGTCAATCCCCGGCTGGTGTTCGCTCGCGAGGGCAAGGTGTCGGATCAACGTTTGCACAACCGCTCGCAGAGGACTCCACACAACGGCCCCCGTCCAAGGTCCGGGCTCGTGGTCGGCGGCCGTCCGGTCGGTTCGGACGCGCGGCGTACGTGGAGCCAGCACACCGCGGCCGTCACGGGTTCCGACGGGAGGTTCCGGCAGGCCCAGATCCTGTCCACGCTGGTGCGGCAGCCTGTTCGGAAGCCGCAGCAGGGTGGCGGTGATCAGCGGCCGTACAGGTTGTTCACCGAACTCGCCGCGGACGGACTGCCGGGCTCTCGGATCTGGTTCACCAACCTCACTCACCACCGCTTGGACGAGCTTCTCGAGCTGATCCGCCTCTACGTCAGTTCCACGGTCACGGCGGACTGCATGGACGGTCGCTACGAGCTGCTGGACTTCGCCGGCCGTTCCTTCCCCGCCTGGCACCATCACATGACCATGGCGTCGGCGGCGTACGCCCATCTGCGCCTGGCAGACTCCGGGTATCCGTCCCTGCCCTATCTGGCCGGGCAGCGCGGCGCCTGAAAAGGCACCGGCCGGGAGGCGATGTACCTCTCCCGGCCGGTCCGAGCGATCTGGCCTCACAGCGCCGCGGAGGTGCTCTCGACCTCAGGTGCGGCTGCGCTGCCCAGCAGGCGCAGAGCCGCCTCGGAAGGTGAGCCGGGTTCGGCCGTATAGGCGATCAGGCGCTGGCCGGACGAGCCGGGGATGACGAGGTTCTCGAAGCTCAGGTCCATCGTGCCGACCAATGGGTGACTCAGCTGCTTCACTCCCGAGGTACAGGTGCGCACCGGATGGCGGGCCCAGCGGGAGGCGAACTCATCGCACTGAACCGTGAGTTGGCCGACCAGCTCGGTCAGCCGGCGGTCGTCGGGGTGGCGGCCGGCGATCAGCCGCAGCGAGGCGACCGCGAGCTGCGCCTCGTCGTGCCAGTCGGTGTACAGCGCGCGGTAGCGGTCATCCAGGAACAGCATCCGCGTCACGTTGGGCCGGGTGGCCGGTGTCTCGGGGCTGTCCGCGGGCAGATGTGCGGCGAGCAGCGCGTGCCCCAGCCGGTTCCAGGCCAGTACGTCGTTGCGGCGGTCCAGGACCAGCGCCGGCACCTCCGACATGGCCGCCAGCAGTTGCCGTGCCGAGGGGCTGGCCTGCTCCGCGCGGGGCGTGGTGGGGCGGGCAGCGGTGGCGGTGGGCCGGGCCAGGTCCTTCAGGTGCGCGGTCTCGTCGTCGGTCAGCCGCAGAGTGCGCGCGATCGCGTCCAGCACGGAGTCCGAGGCGCTGAGGGCACGGCCCTGTTCGAGACGGGTGTAGTGGGTGATGCTTACCCCGGCGAGCATGGCCAGCTCCTCGCGGCGCAGCCCGCTGACCCGGCGGCGGGTCGGATGCGGGGTGATGCCGACGTCCTCCGGGCGCAGTGCGGCACGGCGGGACCTGAGGAAGTCTCCCAGTTCGGACGGAGCGTCCATCAATGCCTCCCGTTCACTCCCCTTCATGATGCCCGCCCGCCGGGCCAGGCGTGAGCCATAAGGGTGGTCATGTGATGACCACCCTTGCGCTGACTGTGCGAGACAGGGTGCTGGCTGGGTCCCCGGGCCGAGACGAGTCTCTTTCCCAACGGTGTGCACGACAGACGCACCGGCGAAGCTCGAACGAAAGGGACTCGACGTCATGTCCGTCACTGATTCGGACACGGCCGGTACGGCCGTAGGAACGGCTCCGGCCGTCCTCACCCCGCGTCTGCGGCTGGTGCTGGTGCTGCTGCTCGCGGCCCAGTTCATGCTGGCGGTGGACTTCTCCATCCTGAATGTGGCGCTGCCGGTGATCGGCGAAGGCCTGGGCTTCTCTCTGGGGCATCTGCAGTGGATCGGCACCGCGTTCGCCCTGTGCGCGGCGGGGTTCACCCTGCTGTTCGGCCGGGTCGCGGACCTGTTCGGTCGTCGCAGGCTCTTCCTCGGCGGTCTGGTGGTGCTGGGCGCGGCGTCGATGGTGGGCGGTCTGGCGCAGAACCCGGAGGTGCTGATCACGGCCCGTGTGTTCCAGGGGCTCGCGACCGCGGCGGTGACCCCGGCCGGCCTCTCGCTCATGACGACCTCATTCCCGGAGGGCCCGCTGCGGGAGAAGGCGCTCGGCCTCAACGGGGCTCTGATGTCCGCCGGGTTCACCACCGGAGCGATCCTCGGCGGTCTGCTGACCGACCTGCTGTCCTGGCGCTGGGCGTTCTTCATCAATGTGCCCGTCGCCCTCGCCGTCCTGATCGTCGCCCCGACGGTCATCAAGGAGTCCCGACCCGACGAGCGCCCGAAGCTGGACGTTCCCGGCGCCATCAGCGTCACCCTCGGTCTGCTGGCCGTCGTCTTCGGCCTCACACAGGCCGGTGAGCACGGCTGGGGCTCCGCGAACGCGCTGCTGTCGCTGGCCGTCGGTGTCCTGTTGCTGATCGTGTTCTGGGCCGTCGAGCGCAAGGTGAGCGCCCCGCTGGTACCGCTCAGCGTGCTCGGCAAGCGTTCGGTGGCCTGGGGCAACATCGCCGGTCTGATCGCCTTCCTCACCGAGACCTCCCTGGTCTTCCTGCTGACCCTCTACCTCCAGGAGGTGCTCGGCTTCTCCCCGCTGGCCGCCGGTCTGTCCTTCGGTGTGCTGGGCATCGGAACGGTCGTCGGCGGCTCGGTCGCCCCGAAGGTCATCGGGAGGATCGGCAGCAAGCAGACGCTGATCACCGGTGGCATCCTGCAGACCGTGTTCACGGCCGCCCTGCTCGGCCTCGGCGCCACTCACTCCTCACTCTGGCTGCTGCTCGTCGCCACCTTCGCCGGCGGTGTGGGCAACATGCTCGTCATCGTCGGATTCATGGTCACCGCGACCTCCGGTCTCGCCGACCACGAACAGGGCCTGGCCACCGGGCTCGCGACCATGACCCAGCAGATCGGCATCACCATGGGCACGCCGATCATGAGCGCCATCGCCACCGCCGCGATGACCGGCACGGGAGCCTCGGCCATCCTCGGCGGACTGAAGACGGCCATCGCGGTCAACGCCGCCCTCGTTGTCTTCGGCGCCCTCACCAGCGCCGTGTTCCTGCGTGGTGCGCGGTCGAGTGCGCAGTAACTCACGACGGTACGAACCCCGCGCCGGCCTGGCCGCTCCGGACGAGGACAGGGCCGTACGTCCGGACGGTCGGCGGTCCGGTGAGGTGCAGTGGCGGCCGGTCTGGCTCGACGCGGGGACCCATCGGATACCGGTTCGGATCTACCGGCCCGGACCGCGGCCGTACGGCTGGCTGGTCTGGGCGCACGGCGGCAGCTGGCAGGCGGGGTCGGTCGAGCACTGGCACGGGCCCGTCATGGACCTCGCGAGGACCTCGGGGTGCACGGTGGTCAGCACCGGCTACCGGCTGGCCCCCGGCTATCGGCACCCCGCCCAGCTGGAGGACGTGCTGACCACGCTGTCTTGGGCCGGGGAACAGGCGGCGGACGGCGAGCCGCTGGCGGTCGGCGGGGACAGCGCAGGCGGCACCATCGCCGCCTGCGCGGCCCTCGCCCGCCGCGACCGCGACCAGCCGCTCGCCGCCCAGGTGCTGGCCTACCCGCCACTGGACCCCGACTGCGCCGCCGCCTCGTACACCAGCGAGCGGGGCGCCTTCCCCGCGGCGGAGGATCTCCGGCTGGCCTGGGAGACGTACCGCGGCGGGGTGGAAACCGCCGTACGCGGAGGGATCCCGCTCTACAGCACCCCCCTGGCGGCAACGCGGCTGGGCTGCCTGGCCCCGGCCGTACTCGCGGTCGGCGAGCTCGATCCCGTCCGCGATGACGTCGCGGAGTACGCCCGGCTGCTGCGCGAGGCGGGCAACGCCGTACGGCTGAAGACCTTCCCCGGCACCCCGCACGCGGCCTTCCTCGCCGCCGACGGTCCCGGTGCGGGGAACCCTGGGCTGCGGCGCTGGCTCGGCACGGCGCTGCGCGAGCAACTGCAACGACGGAAGGAGACACCATGACCACCACACGGCCCGAGACGGGGCCGCCGCACATCGCGGCCCTGCTGCGCCACTTCGGGGACCTGCGCGACGGCACCCACGGCGAGGGCGGCGACACTGTGTCGCGCCGGGGCAAGGAACGGCACTTCGAGCAGGCAGTCGAACTGCTCCACCCGTACGCCGTGCAGGTGCTGGAGGAGTTCGACACCGCCCTGCTCCTCGGTACCGGCGAGGTGGCGGCCAGCGGGACCCGACGCACCCAGGACCGGGGGCTCGGGGCGAGCTGGACGCTGTCGTGGCCCGAGCAGCGGGAGTCCGGGATCGCGCCGATCACCCTTCTCGCGTACTACGGCGGCGGTTTCCATCACCCACATCTGCGGGGCGCGACCGTGCACGACTGGCCGCTGAACGTGTTTTCGCCCGAGCAGGCGGCGGCCGAGGTTCCCACGCTGCGTGCGATCGCCACCGGTGATCTGCACAACCTGGTTTTCCAGCGGGACTACAGGATCGTGCCGGCGATCACGCGAGGCGCACGATGAGCGGGGCGGCGGCGCCGACCCCGCGTCTGTCGGTGCTGGACCAATCGCCCGTCGGCGCGGGCTTCTCACCGGCCGACTCACTGCGAGCGTCGGTCGAACTGGCGCAGGCTGCCGAGGAGTTGGGATACGTCCGCTACTGGACCGCGGAACATCACGGCTCCCCAGGGTTCGCGGGCTGCGCCCCGGAGATCCTCGCCGCCGTCCTGCTGGGCCATACCCGGCGGATGAGGGTCGGTACCGGTGGGGTCCTGCTTCCGCGGTACTCGCCGGCGAAGGTGGCCGAGGTCTTCTCGGTGCTGGCGTCGGTGTTCCCCGGCCGGGTGGACCTGGGCCTGGGCCGCAGCGGCGGTCCCGCCCACGACTATCCGCAGCGGGTGCGCGCAGTGCGAGTGCTGCTGGGTCTGGACGGCGCCGACCCGCTCGCCGGGGGCGACACGGGGCTGGTCCCACCCGTGCGGCCGCAGATGTGGCTGCTCGGTGCCGGCGCGAGTTCGGCGCTTCTGGCGGGTGAGTTGGGGACCGGGTACGCCTTCGCGCACTTCCTCGTGCCCGGGCCGGCCCGTGAGGCCCTCGCCTCCTACCGGGCGACGCTCGCCGAGCACGGCCGGGCGGACCGCGGGGGTGTGCTCGCCGTACGCGTGGTCACGGCCGAGAGCGAGGAACGGGCCGAGGCGCTGGCCCAGAGCGTGCTGCTGTGGCGGGCCCGCAAGGACCTGGGCGAGGACCTGCCGTTGCCCAGCGCCGAGGATGCGCGCAAGCACCGGTGGGATTCGCTGGAGGCCGAGCGGGCCGATGTCCGTCGGCGTTCCCTGGTGTGGGGGACGCCGGAGCAGGTGCGGGAGCGGTTGACCGAGTTGGCGGCCGAGCACGGGGTCGACGAGATCATGGTGAACACGCTGACTTGTGCGCCGGAGGACCGGTTGCGGTCGCATGAGCTGCTTGCTGAGGCTTTCGCGGGGGATGCGCGGGCGGTGCGGGTGTAGGCAGGCCGTCGTCCGCGCCCCTGAACGGGCGCTCATGGGGGCCGGGGTCTGAAGCCCCGGCCCCCGACCCTTTCGTATGGGCTCAGAGTGCTCGCAGCGAAGTCGGCTCGGGTTCAGCCGCGGTCGGCGTGATCGGCTCCGTCGTGCGGCGGCTTCGGCTGAAGCGGCGCATCGCCGGCATTTCCACGAAGCGGTACAGGAGCCAGCCGCCCAGCAGTGATGCGGTGAAGAAGCCGATGATGAGCAGGATCGACGCCGGTACCGGATAGGTGGCGCCGTTCAGCAGGGAGCGAAGATAGAAGATCGTCACGCCCTGGACGAGGTAGAAGCCGAAGGAGATCTCGCCCAGCCAGACCATCGGGCGGCTGCGCAGCCAGGTGTGGTGGCCCGCGACGTCGGATGCCGCCACCGAGGCGATCAGCGCGCCGATGGGGACGATCGTCACGGTGACGAACGTGTACTGGAAGGGCACCACGAAACCGGCGGCGTACCCCAGCGCGCACAGCACCAGCGACTTGCCCGTGCCCATCCAGCGAGGCCAGCGGCCGGCCAGTACGAGGCGGGCCAGCAGGACACCCAGCACGAACTCGAAGAGGCGGCCGGGCGGGAACAAGTAGCCGAACCAGAACTGCTTGTCGGAGATCGGAGTGATCGCCGACTTCGGGGTGTCGGGGACCAGGTACGTCGAGATCAGCTGGACCACCACGGTGCCGGCGACCGTCACCGCGGTCCAGCCCCACAGCGCCCCCTCGCGGATCCTGCGGATCGGCACGATGAGGAGGGGGAAGAGGACGTAGAACAGCAGCTCGCTGCCCAGGGACCAACTCGGCGGGTTCATGCTGAGGTTGATGTCCGCCTGTGGGAAGAAGGTGTGCACCAGCGCCAGGTTGGGCAGCCACTGGCTCACCGACGTGATGGTGGCGCCCGCGAAGAGGATCAGCGAGGCGAGGAACACCACCAGGTGGTTCGGGAAGATCTTGGTCATACGACGGCGCCAGAAGGCCACCGTGGACTGCCCCGGCCGCGCCGACCATGTCAGCACGAAGCCGGAGAGCACGAAGAAGAACGACACCCCGATGTACCCGGTGTGCAGGAACGCCTTGGTGTAGGCGTGCGCAATGCCGGAGTCGGCGAACGGGTTGATCGGATCGTTGGGCGGGATGGGCGAGTTGGTGAGGGACGAGTGGAAGAAGAAGACCAGCAGGGCCGCGAAGAAGCGCAGGCCGGTGAGGGAGGGGAGGGTGGCGACGCGGGCGCGAGCCATGACGATGCTCCTCTTGGGGAAAGGTCCCGGGGCGGCCGAGCACGGCCGCCCCGGAACCCAGGGGGGAGGGGGGTCTACTCGCCGAGGTCGGTTTCGTTGCGGTGGATCACGATCTTGGCGTCCTTGGCCACGTAGTAGTTCTGTACCGAGTACGCGATGGTGGCGAAGTCGAGTCGGCCGTCACCGTTGAAGTCGGCCGTGGCGATCCGCGCGACGGACTCGCCGGACACCCGCCACTTCGCCCAGACGCCCCGGGCCGCGTCGACCGCCTTGTAGTACATGACTCCCTGCCAGGGCCACGGCCCGCGCAGCGCCACCAGGAACTCGTCGTCGCCGTCCCCGTCGAAGTCGGCGCAGACGATCTGGTGGCCGGGGCCCTCGCCGTTCTCGTTCGGGTCGCCGTACACGTCCAGTAGCGTCCGCTCCCAGGAGTCGCCGTCGCCCTGGGTGTAGACGGCGACCGTGTTGCCGTGGAACGGTTCGATCGCGGCGACGTACGCCATCGGGTTGTCGCCCAGCCGCCCGGCGTTGAGGTCGCCGCTGCCGCGGAAGCCGGTCTTCTCGAACTGGCTCAGCTCGCCGGTGCCGATGAGTTCGCGCACCCATTCGCCGCGTTCGGCGTCGAAGTACAGCCAGGTGACGCCCTCGTCGGAGGCGAGCAGCAGAGAGTCCCGGTCGGAGCCGGGGATCAGGCCCCGCTTCTTCTCCGCGCCGTGGATCATCCGGAAGGTGCTGTCGTCGATGACCGTCATCGGCCATTCCTCGGCGCCGAGCACCTCGTCGGGCTGGGAGAACAGCACCACCGGCAGTACCGCGTGCACATCCGCCTCGGCCACGATCGGCAGCCCGATGATCTCCAGGCGTTCGGACTGGGTGAAGTAGCCGGCCCGCAGCCGGTGCATACCGGTGGCCCGGCCGACGTAGTGCTTCTTCCAGCGGGAGGGGTCCTTGTCGGGCGAGCCGGGGTTCTCCAGCCAGGCGATCTTGCCGCCCTCGGGGTCGGGGTCGACGATGGTGCCGATCGGGCCGTACAGCTCGTAGCAGACGATGATGTCGGGGGAGCCGTTGCCGCTGACGTCGGCGAAGTCGGCGCCGACCGGCATCCGGAAGCCGTCCGCCGCCAGGCGCCGGGTCCATCCGCCGTCGTTCTGGTACCAGTAGATCTCGCCCAGGCGCAGCCCGTAGCCGAACAGGTCGGGGCGGCCGTCGCCGTCGATGTCGGGGGCTTCCAGCCAGTAGCCGTCGCGTAGTTGGTCGGCCACGAGCTCCGGGGTGAACTTCGGGATCCGTATCTCGTTCATGTCGTGTCTCCGCTCGACGGTCACCGCGGGACGCGGTGGTACTCGATGGCCAGCCAGACGCAGTCGGTGTCGGCGCGGTACTGGTGCCAGGGGTAGACGTAGGTGTCGTCGGGCCCGAGGGAGCAGAACGGGTCCGGGGTGGTGTAGCCGGGGCTCATCGGGAGGTCCTGGTAGAGCGTGGTGTGGTCCTGCTCCCTGAACTTCTGCATGCGGCCGAGACCGGCCACCTGCGTGTGGACCTCGATGAAGTCGTGCCGGTTGTGGATGAAGCAGTCGGTGCCCGCCGGGGCGAACCACAGGTTGAGCCGCACGTCGAAGGTGTCCGGCGCTCCGGCCGCGGGGGGCTCCCGCAGCACCAGGGCGGGGTCGAACTCGACCCGGCCGATGGTGTCCTGCGAGCCCCGCGACAGCGGGATGCCCTTGTCGAACGGCAGGCCGCCGGTGGTGCCGGGACCGTCGCCGATCCGGTCGCCCAGCAACTCGCCGAGCAGTGCCCAGCCCGGCTCGCGCGTGATGCCGGCGATCCGATCCCCCTTCTCGTCGTCCGTGCGCAGGACGACCAGGAGTTCGGCGCCCTCGATCGTCGTGTCGGTCACGATCGTCGAGGTCAGCGGCGGGATCGGGCGCCTTGGGGACTCCGCGACCCAGGCATCGCCCGGCGCGCAGTTCACGACGATCGCGCGGCCGCCGACATGGTGTTCCGCCGCGCCGGCGACGACCGTCGTGGCGACGAAGGAGCCGCCCAGGTCCAGCGCGCGTTCCGTGGTGTCTGTCATGTGCGTCCCGTTCGTCATGTCCGCGCGTACTCCGCGGACCTGGCCAACTCAACGGCGAGAGCGTCGACTTCGGTCTCCGGTATGAACGGCTCCGGTGCCGGTCCGTCGCCGAAGAAGTGCGCGATCGCGTCGACCGTGCGCCGCGTCGCCCGTCCGTCGCCGTACGGGTTGGCGGCCGACGCCATCCGCGCGTACTCCCCCCGGTCGCGCAGCAGCCGGACGGTGTGGCCGTACACGCCGTCGTACGCGGTGCCGACCAGCCGGGCCGTGCCCGCGACCACCGCCTCCGACCGCTCGGTGACATTGCTGATCACGAGGGTCGGCTTGCCCAGGGCGGGGCCTTCCTCCTGGGCGCCGCTGCTGTCCGAAAGGATGAGGTCCGCGCGCCGCATGAGCCGGCAGAAGTTCAGGTACGGCAGCGGGGCGACGATCGTGATGTTCGGGTGGTCGCCGATCCGCGGCAGCATCGCCTGCCGTACGGCGGGGTTGCGGTGCAGTGGCACAACGACCCGGGTGTCGGGCTCGTCGGCGATGGCGGCGAACGCCCGGGCGATCTCCGGGAGATGAGGCCAGGCGTCCCGGCGGTGGGCGGAGGCGAGTACCACCCGCCGGGGGTCGGTGTCCAGGTCTGCCAGCGCGGGGTGACCGAAGCTCTCCGCGCGGTGGCTCGCCCACTGCAGGGCGTCGATGACGGTGTTCCCGGTGACGGCGACGGTGTCCTCGGCGATGCCCTCGCCGAGCAGGTTCGCCTTGTTGCCCGGGGTGGGGGCCAGATGCAGGGCGGCGACCTGGGCGACCATGCGGCGGTTGCCCTCCTCCGGGAAGGGGGACCCGAGGAAGCCGCTGCGTAGACCTGCCTCCACATGGACGACGGGGATCTGGAGATGGAAGCCGGCCAGGGCGCCGGCCATGGTCGTGGCGGTGTCGCCGTGCACCAGCACGGCCTCCGCCTGCAGGGTGCTGAGCCGGGCCTCCAGCTCGCGCAGCACACGGTAAGTGGTCTGCGAGAGCGTCTGCTGGGGGACCATGACACCGAGGTCGATGTCGGGGCTCAGATCGAACGCCCGCATGGTCTCGTCCAGCATCTCCCGGTGCTGGCCGGTGGAGATGACGATCGGGTCGAAGCGGGGGTCGTCCCGCAGTGCGTGTATGACCGGGGCGAACTTGATGGCCTCCGGGCGGGTGCCCAGGACCACGGCAACAGATCGCATCAGGTGTCTCCCGATTGAGGTGTCGCGTCGACGGCTGTGCACGCCCTGAAACAGTCCTCGGTGCCCGGCCCTAGCTGTTGGCGGGCTGGACGGAGAGGGCGTGGTGGAAGAAGTTCGTGGGGTCCCAGCGCCTCTTGACCTGCTGCAGGCGCGGGTAGTTGTCCTTGTAGTAGAGGGTGTGCCAGGGGACGCCCGAGGGGTTGTAGCGGGGGTCCGCCATGTCCGTGTCGCAGTAGTTGATGTAGCAGCCGTCCGTGCGGTCGCCGATCAACGGAACGCCCTTGGTCTCGGCGAAGAACTCGGCGTACAGACCGCGGATCCACTCCAGGTAGAAGTCGTCGTCCGCCGCATCGGGCCAGAACGTCTGGAAGGTCATCTTGAAGGCGCAGTCACGCTGTGCGTTGGCCGTGTCGTTCTGCCCGACCGCGTTGACCTGGCAGCCGAAGGAGAACAGCACCAGCATGGTGTCGGGGTTCTCGAAGTCCGGGCGGGTCATGTACCGGTACAACGCGGTGATCTGCCGGTCGCTGAAGTTCTTCCGCATGTACCCGGACTTGTGCACGGCCCGGGACATCGGGTTGGTGATGGTCGGGTTGTTGGTGCCGACCATCCGGGTGGCGTTCAGCCACGGCATCTCGCGCGGTTGGGCCAGATCCGCGAGGTGCGGGATCTCGCCGTTCGCCTTTGCCATCGGCTTGGCGGTCAGGCCGGTGCCGGCCGTGATCGCGGCGAAGAAGTCGTCCAGCAGCTTCCGGGCGCCGGGCACGGTGGCGTCTACCTGGGTGAACATGCCCAGACTGCCGTGTGCCTTCGCGCTCACGTTGAACAGGCTGGACAGATGCCGGTACGGCGAGTCGGGGGCGCTGTTGGCCTCGTGCCAGGAGCCCCAGTTCTTCAGCAGCCTGGCGAACTTGGCCTCATCCAGATCGGCCCAGGGCAGGTCCACGGCATGCACCAGCACCTTGGACGGTGGCGAGATCAGCTGGTCGCCGGGTTCGTCGCCGTGAGCGTCGGGCGAGCGGAACCAGTAGCGGGTGATCAGGCCGAAGTTGCCGCCGCCGCCTCCGGTGTGCGCCCACCACAGGTCGCGGTTCGGGTCGTTCTCCTCGCGGGTGGCGACAGTGGTGCGCACCTTGCCCTGGGCGTCGACGGTGACGACTTCCACGGCGTACAGATGGTCGACGACCAGGCCGTGGGCGCGGGAGAGCAGCCCGTAGCCGCCGCCGGATATGTGGCCGCCCGCGCCGACGCTGTAGCAGATGCCGCCGGGAACGGTCACTCCCCAGCCCTTGTACAGCGCCTCGTAGACGTTGAGCAGGCGGGCGCCGGGCTCGACGTAGAAGGCGCGTCTGGCCGGGTCGTAGCCGACGTCGGTCATCTCGGAGAAGTCCAGGATGACCTCGATCTCGGGGTTGCAGACCAGGGCGGCGAAGCAGTGGCCGCCACTGCGTACGGAGACCCGCTTGCCGGCCCGGTGGGCGGCGCGCAGTGCGCGTTCGGCGTCGGCGGTCGAGCGGATCATCTTCACGTACTCGGGCGCGGCGACGTACCGCTGGTTGTTCCCGGTGGTCAGCAGGGGGTAGCGGGGGTCGTCGGGGCGGATGAGCGCGCCGACCCCGGCCGGCTCCGCGGCCTGGGCGGGGGCGGTGGTGACGGCGGTGAGTCCGGTGGCGGCTGCCGTGGCGGTGCCGGCGAGGGCGGCTCCGCGGGTGAGGACGGAACGGCGGTTCAGACGTGGGGGCGGTGTGCTAGTCATGGACACCTCAATCGCTCGGCATGGTGAGGGAGGGTTCAGCGGATCGGGGGTGGCAGGGATCAGATCTGACGCAGCGCGCCGCCGTCGACCGCCCACTCGGCGCCGGTCACCTGGCCGGCCAGGGGGGAGAGGAGGTAGGCGATGATCCGGGCCACGTCTTCGGGTCGGCCGATGCGCCCGCTGGGCAGCCTGCGCTCCTCGCGGATGAAGTGGTCGACCGCGTTGTCGGGGGACATCCCGTACCGTTCGGCGAGTTGCTCGGCGAAGCCGCCCGGGGCGTCGAACAGTGCCGTCCTGGTGGGGCCCGGGGAGACGACGTTGGAGCGCACCCCCTGGGGCGCGAACTCCGCCGACAGGGACTTGGAGACGGACAGCAGCGCGGTCTTGGCCGCCGCGTAGTCCAGCAGCTGCGCGTCCGGGAATCGGGCGGCCTCGCTTGCGATGTGCACCAGGCTCCCCGAACCCTGCTCGACGAGCGTGGGCAGAACCGCCCTCGTGAACCGGACCACCGAATGGAAGTTGAGCTCGAAAGTGGCTTTCCAGTCCGCGTCGGTGGTGTCGAGAAAACCTTGGCGTGAGGTGAGCCCGCCGGCATTGTTCACCAGTCCGTCGATGCGTCCGTGACGTTCGAGAACGGCGTCGATTATGCGCCGGGCGGCGTCCGGATCGGTGATATCGGCGGAAACCGACGAAACGTTCTCGGCGATCGCGTCGATGGCCTTCGTGCTGCGCGCGACACCGACGACCAAGGCGCCTTCCGCGGCGAGAAGTTGTGCGGTGGCCGCGCCGATCCCGGCCGATGCCCCGGTGACGATGTGAACAGTGCCGGACAGCTGGAGGTCCAACGGAATTTCCTCTCTGGTTCGGACAACGGGCGGCTACGCGGCACCCAGTTCCGCCGGGACGGTGGCGAGACCGGCGCGGGATCCGACGAACTCGTCGAGCCACGCCCGGAATCCCGGGCCCAGGTCTTCGCGCTCCCAGGCCAGCCGGACCACGGCGCGCAGGTAGTCACCGGGGTCTCCGGTGTCGTAACGGCGGCCGGAGAACACCACGCCGTGCACCGGTCCCGCCGTCCCGCTCTCGCACATCTCACCCAGGGCGTCGGTGAGTTGGATCTCCCCGCCACGTCCCGGCCCGGTGCGGCGCAGTACGGCGAAGACATCCGGCGCCAACACATACCGGCCGAGCACCGCGTAGTTGCTCGGTGCCCGGGCCGGCGAGGGCTTCTCGACCAGGCCGGTCACGCGCAGCACATCGTCCTCTTCGGTCGCGGTCACGGCCGCGCACCCGTACCGGGAGATCTGGTCCGGGCCCACCTCCATGAGAGCCAGGACGCTCCCACCATGGCGCTCGTGCACCTCGGTCATGCGCGTCAGCAGGTCGTCCCTGGCGTCGATCAGGTCGTCGCCGAGCAGCACGGCGAACGGATCGTCACCGACGTATGACGCCGCGCGCAGCACGGCATGGCCGAGCCCGCGAGGATCGCCCTGACGTAGATAGTGGATGTTCGCGACCGAGGAGGAGGATTCCAGCCGAGAGAGCTTCGCGACATCTCCCTTTGCCTGCAATGCGTTCTCAAGCTCAAAGCTGCGATCGAAGTGATCCTCCAACGGGCGTTTGTTGCGCCCGGTCACCATCAGTATTTCAGAGAGGCCGGCCGACACGGCTTCTTCGACCACGTACTGAATGGCGGGCCTGTCCACCACCGGCAACATTTCCTTGGGTACGGCCTTGGTTGCCGGAAGGAACCGCGTGCCCAGCCCGGCGGCCGGTATGACCGCTTTGATTATGCGGCGGTTACTGGTCATGTTGGAGAATCTAACTTCGATGCGATTCCTTCCGGTAGCTGTTCGGCAAGCGTGGGGCTACTTCAGCGATTCGCGTCGTTGTCCCAGTTCGACAGGTCGTCCGGAGCCGTCCTGAGCTGCTGAGTTCGAATGATGAACGGGGTGTTGCGCCGCGGACTTACTGAAGATGCGGAAACCGGGTTGCCCCGACGCGCGGGCAGCGGGGAGGGTGATGCGGGGCGCGGTGCGGCGGGACCGGAAGGAACGGAGTGCACTGCCACGCGTCGAAGGACGCGACGCATGGCCGACCGCTCCAGCCGGCTCCTGCCTGGCTGGGGTTATGGCGCCGCGGGAATGTCGGGCAAGGCTACGACGCGGACGAGCGGGGTCAATTCCGGCCTCTTCTCGGCCTCGTCGAGTGCCTGATGCCGCGCCGGTCGGTGAGGCCCAGGTAACGCTCAAGGAGCCCGCAATCCTCGAGGCGGGTCACCAGCCGCGTGGTGGCGCTCCGGCTCAGGACGACCGCGTCGGCAGGCGATGTTTATGTGCATCTGCAATCAACTGGGAAGGTGTACCCCTCATGCCTCTCGCGCTCCTGGCACTCGCAATCGGGGCCTTCGGTATCGGAACCACCGAGTTCGTGATCACGGGCCTGCTGCCCGAGGTCGCCGGCAGCTTCGGGGTCTCCATCCCCACCGCGGGCCTCCTCGTGACCGGTTACGCGCTCGGCGTCATGTTCGGCGCTCCCCTGATGGCAGTGCTCGGCACCAAGGTCTCCCGCAAGCGCATGCTGATGCTGCTCATGGGCCTGTTCATCGCCGGAAACCTGCTCTCCGCCGTCGCGCCCACCTTTGCCGTGATGCTGATCGGCCGTGTGGTCGCCTCGCTCACCCACGGCGCTTTCTTCGGCATCGGCTCGGTCGTCGCTGCCGACCTGGTCGCCTCGGACAGGAAGGCGGGCGCCATAGCGATGATGTTCAGCGGCCTCACGGTCGCCAACGTCGTCGGCGTGCCCCTGGGAACCTTCGTCGGGCAGCACGCCGGCTGGCGGGCCACCTTCGCCCTGGTCGCCGGGCTCGGAGTGGTCGGGCTCCTCGGTGTGGCCGTACTAGTGCCGGAAATGCCCAGGCCGGAGGGCGTGCACCTGCGCCATGAGCTGGCCGCGTTCAAGAACGCCCAGGTCCTGCTCGCCATGGCGATGACCGTCCTTGGCTTCGGCGGCGTCTTCGCGGCCATCACCTACATCGCGCCGATGATGACCCACGTTGCCGGTTTCGCCAACGACTCGGTGACTTGGCTGCTGGTCCTCTTCGGGCTTGGCATGGTCGGCGGGAACCTCGTCGGCGGCCGCTTCGCCGACCGCGCCCTGATGCCCATGCTGTACGTCTCCCTCGGCGGCCTGGTCACCGTGCTCGCGCTGTTCACGCTCACCGCACACCACAAAGCTCTTGCCGCCGCCACGATCGTCCTGATCGGAGCCCTGGGCTTCGCCACCGTGCCGCCCCTCCAGAAACGCGTCCTCGACCACGCGAGCGGCGCCCCGACGCTGGCCTCGGCCGTGAATATCGGCGCATTCAACCTCGGCAACGCCCTTTCCGCCTGGCTCGGCGGCCTCGTCATCGCGGCCGGCCTCGGTTACACCGCCCCCAACTGGGTCGGCGCCCTCATGGCCCTGGCCGCGCTGTTCCTCGCCTTCGGCTCGGCAGTCCTCGAACGCCACGAGCGAGCCCCCGGTGCCGTCGTCGCGAGCGGCGACACTCGGGCCGAGCAGCAGGCCACTGTCCGTCACTGACCATCCATGATGCCGGAGGGCCGCTGCCGACCTCGTCGACACTGTTCGGCCTGGAGGCGGCGGCCATCCCGTCCGTGGACCTCGGCGCGACGCTTCCTGTCCCCGGAAGGCAACCCTGATGCGAAGCCCCTTGGATTCGCTAGGCCCTGAAACCAAGACACATCCGGTGTCCAGCAAGGCCGATCGGGGTGCCGTAGGCGTTCATGGCCTGTCTGCCGACTGGTCCGCCCCGCCCGCATCGGGGCGGTCGAGCTCGTAGGGGCCGGGGACCGGGAAGTACGTCTCCAGGAAGGCGCTGAGGAGTGCTTGTTGGGCGTCGAGTTCCTCCTCGCCGGAGACGGTGTCGTTCAGGCAGAACACCTGTCTGTCCCGGCGGGCCAGCAGGGCTTCGAGGTGGGTGGCGAGTGAGGGGTGGGACACGTCGAGGTAGGCGTAGCGCACCTGGGCGGGGACGGCGCGGGCGGTGTGGAAGGCGTAGTAGTGGTACAGCGAGGAGACGAAGGAGACGTCGTCGAGGCTGCGGAAGCGGTGGCCGGCCGTGGCGTGGTGCTCGGCCGGGAACCTGGTCTCCATCTCGTACAGGACGCTGCGCCGCAGAGCGTGCGGCGTGTGCTTCATCTTCTGGCTGATGACCGTGCCGAAGGTGGCTTCGACCAGGGCGCGGCTGTTCTTGCCCGCGGCTGCCACCGGCACGTCCGACGCGGTCGGCTTCCCCGGTGGGATGAGCACGGGGGAGGGGAAGAACCTGGTGAGGCCGTTTGCCAGGAAGAAGTCCTGGGGGACGACGGGGCGGCCCAGGAACACGTCGTCGTTGAAGTAGAGGAAGTGCTCGGACAGACCGTCGATGTGGTGCAGTTGGCTCTCGATGGCGTGGGAGTTGAACGTCGGCAGCAGGCTCGGGTCGCCGAAGATCTCCTTGTGGCTGATGACGCGGAGACCGGGCACGCCCCTGTCCAGCCAGGACGGGGCCTGGTCGTCGGTGACCAGGTAGATCGTGCGCACCCAGGGGGCGTACTGGGCGAGCGAGCGCAGTGAGTAGCGCAGTTCGTCGCGGTTGATGTACCGGGCCGCGTTGTCCGCCTCCTCGTGGTACGCCTGTCCCGCGCAGTCCGCCCGGCGCCGCATCCACTCCGGGTCGTGCCCGTCGACCCAGGTGTACACGACGTCGACGGGGAACCGGACGTCCTCGGGGCCCGGCCGGGCGAACTCCCCGCGGGTGCGCACCCGCTGCAACGGGTGGTCGGCGGAGGCGAGTGCGGTGAACAGGGTGTCGGGGACGTGCACCGGGGTGTCGGCGCGCGGCACCTGCTCGGCGGTGCGGTTGGGGCGTGGCGCCAGCAACAGGTTCCCTGTCTCGTCGTCGGCGGCCCAGAACTCGATGTCGCAGCCGTACTTGGGTCCGAGCGTCAACTGCCCTCGCGCATCGCCGCAGTACCAGGTCATGCGGAGCACCTCCGCCCGCGCGAGCCGCCGCCAGGTGCTGTGACGGAACCCCGGACGGGTCGTGTGCCGCTCGTGCCGGGTGCCGTCGACGGCACAGACGTAACCGGGACGGTCGCGGCACGCTCGCTCCAGGGCGCGCAGAGCCGCCGCCCGCTCCCGGGCTGCGAGGGCGACGACCGCGGAGGTGTTGCTGCGACCGCGTACGCAGAAGTAGTCGAGCCCCGACTCGTCGAGGGCCGCGCGGACCGCGGTCGCGTTGGCGTTGCGTGCGGCCAGCGGCGAGATGTCGGGGCGTACGAGGATCACCTTGGGCACGCCGCGGACCAGCCGCACCTCCCGGTCGGGCCCGGCAAGCAGGCCGGGGTGACGGCGCGCCAGCCATGCCGCGCGCACGCCACCCAGCAGGAGGCGCGCCGACGGCAGGCCGGCGATCCGCTGCTTGACGCGCGCGCGGGCCTGCGGAGTCGTCCGTTCCACGAGGGCCCGTCTGAGGCGTGCGGGCACGGTGCGCCGGTACAGGCGCACCGGCCACGCTGCCTCCGGGTTGTGGTGGACCGCGGATACATGTGGTGGTTCCGGCCGGTGGGAGACGTGTCCTTCTGGAGGTACGGCGGTACTCATGTGACGGCCCTCCTCGTGCGTCGCATCGCTGCGTGATCACTGTCCCTCCCGCCCGGGGCGACGGGCCTGAGTCCTTCGGGCCACGTCGTGGGCCGAACAGACCGCAACCACAGGGTTGTTCGCGGATCGGGGGGCATCGCCCATGGCCCCGATGCCGGTTGTGGTGCGGCTGCCCGATGAACTCCGGAGCCGCCGGTTACCCGGCCGCTCGACACGGCTCGGCCCACGGTGCGCGAGGTCCGGGGCGCCGCGGCTCTCCCGTCCGGGAGTCTCGGCACGAACACCGCCCCCGGCGCCTCCTGCCACGGCCGGTGCGAGGAATGCCCGGGCCGCCCGGTATTCGGCCGTTTCACCGCCGGCGCGTGCCGCAACGAGACCGACCGGTGCGGTGACGAAGCCGAGCAGCTGTGCGGGGTTGTGACGACGGTCGGCATGTCTCTCACCGACGCAAACCGCGCCGCCGCCGGACAAGACCGCGTCTTTCCCCCGTCGTGGCGTCGTCCTGGTCCGTGTTCATCGCGCGCACGGCCGCGGCGACGTTGTCGCGGTCCAGTTCGACCTGGGACTCGGCCAGTCCCTGTCCGATCGAGCGTGCAGCGGTGAGGTCGGCGAGGGACAACAGTGCGGCCACCGGGCGGTTCTCGGCGATATAGGAGGCGCTGAAGGTGTGGATACTCCGTTCCAGCGCCGCCTGGGCCAGGAGCTCGACCAGCGCGGTCGCCAGCCCGATCCGGCGCCAGGCCGGGTCCACCACGACGGCGACCTCCGCGACACCATCGGCCACATGCTCGTAGCGTGCGAGGGCGACGCCCTTCCCGGAGGCGGCTTCCGCTGCGACGAGGGCGAATCGGAGCCTGTAGTCCAGCCTCGTCAGCCGGGTCAGCAGTTCCGGCGTGATGCGCGGCGGGCCGCCGAGGAAACGGCGGCGCAGCGTTTCGGCGTCCGCCGACCGGATCGCCGCGGCCAGGTCCGGTGCGTCGGACGGCACGATCGGCCGGATCGCGGCACGTCGGCCGTCACCGAGCCGCAGTTCGCGTTCGTACGCGCGAGGGTAGCCCGGTGGTACGTCGACGGGATGGGGCTGAAGAGTCATCGGTGCTCCGTGTCCGCGGGACCGCCCTGTCGGCGCGGGAATCCTTCCTTCTCGGGGTGACTTCATAGTGGGATGCCCGTCCCTCGGTTCGTCCTGGGCCGGTGGGCTTTCGCGCGGTGCCGTTGGTCCCTTTGCGGGGGCTCACCGGAGCGGCACCATGGGGGCATGGAGGAGCCATCGGGCTCGGGGACGTGGCGCACCCCGGCGAAGTACGTGACGTCGCCTCACGTGAATGCGACCGACGACATCGTCGACAACGCCCTTCACCGTCCCGACCACGAGGCGTTCGCCCGCAAGGTCGACGGTGTCTGGCGGTCTGTCACCTCCAAGGAGTTCTCCGACGAGGTCCGGGCGCTGGCCGCGGGCCTGATGGCGGCCGGGATCGCGCCGGGCGACCGGATCGCGTTGATGTCGGCCTCCCGCTACGAATGGATGCTGTGCGACTTCGCGATCTGGACCGCGGCCGCGGTCACCGTACCCGTGTACGAGACCTCGTCCCCGATGCAGGTCGCGTGGATCCTGCGTGACAGCGGCGCCACGGCCGCGTTCGTCGAGGACGAGGGGCGGGCGCGCGTCCTCGCTGAGGCCGGGGTGGCAGCGGTGGGCCAGGTGTGGCGGATGGACGGGGGACTCGAGCACCTCATCGAGCTGGGCCGGTCGGTGTCCCCGGAACTGGTCGAGCGGCGGCGGCGTGCGGTCGGCGCCGACGGGTTGGCGACCATCGTCTACACCTCCGGCACGACCGGCACGCCCAGAGGCTGTCTGATCAGCCACGGCAATCTCGTCGCCGAGGTGCGCAACGTCGCCCTCGCCGACGGGATCGGGGAGAACGTCCTGACCGAACACACCACGATCCTGATGTTCCTGCCGCCGGCCCACATTCTGGCGCGGGTCGTCGCGCTCGCCGCCGTGCACAACGGCGCGCAGGTCGCGCACACCAGCGATCTCAAGAACCTCCCCACCGAACTGCGGACCTACCGGCCCACGTTGCTGCTGGCCGTCCCGCGGGTGTTCGAGAAACTGCGCAACACCGCTCAGCGCACGGCCGTGGAGGGCGGGCACGCGAGATTGTTCCGTGCCGCCGAAGCCACCGCCGTCGCCTACGGCAAGGCGCTCGACCACGGTGGACCAGGCCTGTGGCTGCGGGTCGGACGCCGGGTGTTCGACCGGCTGGTTTTCAGGAAACTGCGGGCCGCGCTGGGCGGTCGGGTCGCCTACGCATGCAGCGGCGGCGCGCCCCTGGGAGCCCGCCTCGGGCACTTCTGGCGCGGCGCCGGAGTCACCGTTCTGGAGGGCTGGGGGCTGACCGAGACCACCTCCGGAGTGACCCTCAATCTGCCGGCCGCCCAGCGTGTCGGCAGCGTCGGCCGCCCGCTGCCCGGCTGCGCGGTACGCATCGGTCCCGGGGACGAAGTACTGGTGAAGGGCCCGAACGTCTTCGGTGGCTACCTGCACGACAAGCAGGCCACGGACGAGGCGTTCGACACCGACGGCTGGTTCCGCACCGGTGACGTGGGCGAGTTGGACGACGGGTATCTGACCATCACCGGCCGCAAGAAGGACCTCATCATCACCGCCGTCGGCAAGAATGTCGCCCCCGCTCCGCTGGAGGACCGGCTCCGCGCCCACTGGCTGATCGACCAGTGCGTGCTCGTCGGCGACCAACGGCCTTACATCGGCGCGCTCATCACCCTCGACCCCGATTTCCTCACCCGGTGGAAGCACGAACACGGCCGGCAGCGAGCAGCCGACGTCACGGAAATCCGCCACGACCCGGAACTCAGGTCGGCCATCCAGGCCGCGGTGGACGAGGCCAACCGGACGGTGTCCGCGGCCGAGGGCATCAAGAGATTCCGCATCCTGAGCAGGGAGTTCGTCGTGGGTGAGGAACTGACGCACTCGCAGAAAGTGCGGCGCGGATACGTGGTCGCCAAGTTCGCCGCGGACATCGAGGCGCTCTACGCACCGGACCGGCCAAAGGCCTGAGGATGCCGGGGCGATCGCAACCGGCGGCGGACGAGGCGGAGGAGGCCGGTCGTTCTCGCGCCCTTCGCGCCCATCCGCACAACAGGGTCCTCGCGGCCGTCACGATCGCACCGGGCGGCGCGCTGGGCTTCGCCACGGTCCCGCCGTCGCAGCCTCTGGACAACGATGCCAGGGCCTTTCAGGGGCCGGCCCAGTACCTTGGTCTCGCCGCACGCTCAAACCAGGACCCATCTGGCCTTCAGCGGCGCCGGAAAGGGAATTCGCTGCGGAGGGGTTCGGTTCCCGTTCCTGAGTCGGCGTGATCGTCCTCCATGTCTTTGGCGCGATCCTGGATGAGCGTAGATCGGCAAGGACCGCCAAGATCCTCAAAGTACGCGTGGAGGATCGATCTGATCGGCAAATGTGCTGGCGGGCACGTGAGGTGAGGGACGCTGGCGGTGCGTCTCGATGTGCATTTTTAGGTCGAATGGAACATAACACCTCGGCTCTTGGGTGACGGGCGCCCCCATTTGACAGGGGAGAGCTGCACCGCGCGTACGACGCAACACGGTGAAGCCGAAATCCGCTGCTCCACAGGGGCGAGCCCCGGCCGGCCCGAGGGATGCCGAACGTCGGCGCCGCCTGGTCACATCCAGGGCGGCGCCGACTCCCACTTCCACGGCTCATGTCTCGGGCTCTGCGCGGCCTGACCCTCATCGGTGCCGAGACCCGGTGCTCCCAGAGGGTTCAGACACCGATGACGCCTGCCTCGCGCCCACCCGCGTGCTGCGCGGGGGCTGCTTACGCGGGCAGCGGCTGGTGGCCGATCACCTTCTCGCCCACCGCTGCGGACATCCGAAGAGCCTTGTACCCGTAGTCCCGCATGGCTTCTTCGTAGGCGCCGATGCCGTCCACAACGCTCTTCTCACCCCGCGCGGCGGCGAGCAGCTGACCTCCGAGAACGTGTGCGTCGCGCAGTGCGGTGTTGGCGCCGATGCCCAGGGCCGGGCTCATGGCATGGATCGCGTCGCCCACCACGGTGACGTTCGAGGGCTCCCAGGCGCTGACGGGCACACAGCTGCGCAAGGTCAGCGGCTGCACCGTGGCGGTGTCCCACAGACGGACCGTCTCCACCAGGGCCGGGTGCCAGGAGGCCACGCGTTCCAGCGCGTACGCCTTCAGCTGCTCGGGGGTGGCGGTGAACAGTTCGGCGTCGGGCATCATGAGGCTCTGCACGGAGTTGAAGATGCTCAGCGCGTAGTTCTTGGTGGCTTCGTCCTGGAAGTCCGGGTCCTGTTCCTTGACCAGGGGAGAGTCGGGGTTGCTGCGCTCCAGCGGGCCGAGCGTGAGTCCGGTCCAGTCGGAGGCGTAGGCCAGCGAGAAGGTGTTGAACAGCTGCGCCGGCAGCTTGGCCTTGGTCTCCTCGGTGATCGGGACCTTCGCGGCGATGTGCCGAGCGGCCAGGTCGGCGACCTTCACCTGCGGCAGCCTCTGTGCCCGCACGGCGGAGTTGATGCCGTCCGCGGCGATCAGCACGTCGGCCTCGGCGCTCAACCCGTGGTCCAGGAGCACGGTCACGGTGCCGTCCGGGTTGGAGCGGTATCCCGTGACCTTGGCACCGAAGTGCACGGCGTTCTCCAGGCCGAGGTAGAGGATCCGGCGCAGTGTCGAGCGGCACACCACCAGGTGCTCGGGGATGTCGGTGGGTACCCCGATGCCTTCGGTGGCGGATTTGTCGCGGCCCGGGCGGAGGTTGAGCTGCTCGTCGAACAGCAGCATGTCGTCGTTGGGCATGCCGGAGGTCGCGAGGAACAGATCCCACAGCCGCGGTTCCAGGGCGGCGTGCAGGGCGGAGGTGCCGGTGGAGTTGATGTGGATCCGGTAGCCCGCCTCGCGGGCGGCAATGCCGGTGTCACGCTCGTAGACCGCCACGTCCAGGCCGTGTCGGTTCAGGTAGTGGGCCAGCATCATCCCGGAAAGACCGCCGCCGGCGATGACGATACGCGTCCCAGACAAAAGTACTCCCAGTGCAATTTGTTTCGTACGAGGGAGCACACTGGGCCTCTCCGAAAGAGAGGACGATTGACGCAACCAGACGGAACAGCGAATGGCTGCGCCCCGGACTACCGACCGGGATGCAATTTTGTGTGCTACGGAATTGTTCACCGCAATTTCACGGTGGGTGCCGGACCGGGTTTTCGGCCGCCGGCACTTCTTCAGCGCGTCAGAGCGTACGCGCGAAAAGGTCCAGCAGCGCCACCCAGTGGCGTTCCGCGGCTTCGGGATCGTAGGCGGCGGTGTCCGCCTGCGTGAAGCCGTGGTGTGCGCCGGCGTACACCACGCAGCGGTGGTGTACGCCCGCCGCGTCGAGGGCCTCGCTGAGACGCTCGATCTGCTCGGGGGGCAGTGCGTGGTCCTGGTCGGCGTGGCCGAAGTACAACTCGGCCTTGATGTGGTCGGCGAGAAGGTGCGGGCTGTCGGGCGCGGTGGCGGCGAGGTTGGCGCCGTGGAAGCCGGCCGCGGCGGCCACTCGGTCCGGATACGTGCCGGCCGTGCGCAGCGCCAAGCCGGCACCCATGCAGTAGCCGGTGATGCCAACCGGTCCGCTCCTGGCCATCGGGCATTCGGCCAGCCAGCGCAGATAGGCGTCGGCGTCCCGCATCGTCGACTCCGGCGTCAGGGACTGGATGAGCGGCCCGAGCCGCTGGAAGAGCTCCTGGCGCTCGGCCGGGTCCACGAAGTCCGGCAGTTCGATCACCGGCGCCCGTCCGTGGCGGTAGAAGACGTTGGGCACCAGGACCGTGTATCCGGCCGACGCCAGACGGTCGGCCATCTTCCTCAGATGGGGGCGCAGCCCAAAGGCGTCCATGTAGAGCAGAACGGCGGGAAACGGGCCTGCTCCATCAGGGTGTGCCAAGTAGGCATCGGCTGTGCCGTCCCGCGTCGCGATGTCCACGGTCATCCCCTGCGCGGTACTCATACGCATCTCTCACCTTCTTTTGATTGGAAAACGGCAGATATTCGCAATGGGTATAGCTCGGCATTGCGGCTTGGGGGGCGGGTGGTCCCAGTGCTCGACTTTGCCCGCGCTGGGGTCTCTGGAGCGCCCATGAGGCAAGTGACACTTCCCCTGCTCTCGATTCTTGACGCAGTCCAGGAAACCTGGTCAGGCCATACCTGAGCCGGACGCTTTCAGCCCATCTGGTCCTCTGCCGACAGGTGTTCCACGGTCTTGCCGGTCTCGGTGAACGTCCGCGTCACGTATCCCGACGAGTACACCCACAGGATGCGCAGCGGACAGTCGCCGATGTTCCGGAACAGGTGGGGAAGGGGGGAAGGGACGTATGTGGTGTCGAACCGCTCCAGCTTGGTCACCTCGCCGTTCACCACGACCTCCGCCTCGCCCTCCAGGATCGTGACGTGCTCGTCGCAGTTGTGCGAGTGCAGCGGTGCTCCGGAACCGACGGGGTAGATGCTCATCCCGCTGGTGATGAGGTTCTCCCCGCCCGCTGAGGACGTGGTGATGAGCGGCGTCGTCGAGACGGCGCCGCCGCGGTCCAGCCGGGGTACGGACGCGGCCTTGATGATGGTGGTCATCCCTGGTTCCTCTCCAGTCCACGGTCGTGCGTCGACCGACACTAGGTCGCGTCCCGGCGAAGGGATGCCCTCCAGCGTGCAGCTTTACCTTGCAGTCCTGGAGGGGTGGGCGCCCCGGACCCGGCTGTACTGTCGCCTGGCACCGCACGGCGTCGCGTTCCGTGCCCGTAAGCGCCCGCAACGTGCCGGGAAGAAAAGGCAGGTATCGGCCCATGAGGCTCCCCGTTCTGAGCGATGAGGAAATGACCGAGCGGCAGCAGGAGCTGGCCGCCCGGATCGCAGGCCGGCGCGGTGCCGTCCGCGGTCCGTTCCGGGTCTGGCTGCACAGCCCGGAGATGTGCGAACGTGCCGAGTCCCTCGGCGCCTTCGCCCGCTTCGACTGCAGCCTGCCCCAGCACCTGCGCGAACTCGCGCTCCTGATGGCCGCGCGGAACTGGGACGCGCAGTACTCGTGGAACGCCCACGCGCATCAGGCGATCGAGGCCGGCATTTCGGAAGCCGCGGTGAAGGCCATTGCCGAGAGGCGCGAAGCGGCCTTCGGTGACGAGGCCGACCAGGCCTTCTACCGGTTCTGCCGCGAAGTCCTCGACGAGCACTTCGTCTCCGACGCCACCTTCGCCACTGCCCTGGAGCACTTCGGGCCCAAGGGGCTGGTCGACACCATCGGGGCGCTCGGGAACTTCACCATGCTCGGCATGTGCCTGAACACCTTCCAGGTGGACCTCCAGCCCGACCGCGAGCCTCCTTTTCCCGACATCCGCGACTTCGAGCGCGTGGTCCCCGACGGGGACCGGCCGCAACCCTGACGCTTCCTGCACCGAACCGAGCGTGACGGGCAACGGCGCCGACGGCGGCCTGGCCACCGTCAAGAGCGGGGTCTCCGCCAAGGGTTGCCAGGTCCAACCTGAGCGAGGCACCCATGCTGTCCCAGGTATGCGCACCTGACCCAAGGGCGGTGCCTGCTCACCGCGTCCGAGCCGCATACTCACCGCGCCGCGCATCCTTCACTCCGGCACCGTGTGAGCGGTAGGGAGCATCCGGGAGGAAATATGGATCGCTTGCTTCTCATGCACAGCTTCGTCACCGTCGCGCAGGTCGGCAGTTTCAGCGGAGCCGCCAAGAGGCTTGGCTCCTCCGGCTCGTTGGTGTCCCGGCATGTCGCCGAACTGGAAAGGCATATCGGTGTCCGCCTGGTCAATCGCACGGCCCGATCGGTCAGCCTGACCGAACCGGGCCGCCGGTACGCCGAGTTCGCCGCACGCATCCTGGAGGAGATCGATGCCGAGGACGCCGGGATCGCCCAACTCCACGATCGCGCCGAAGGGGCACTGAGCATCATCTGTCCCAAATGGATCGGAAGCCTGGATCTCGGCGACGCCATCGCCGCCTTCTCGGTGGCTCATCCCAGAATCCAGGTCCGCTTCGAACTCGGCGGAATGTCCGACCGGACCTATGACTTCCTGGACAGCGGATTCGACATCGCCTTCCACACCCGGGATCTGAGGGACTCCAGCGTTCGGCTCAAGAAGATCGCCTCGTTGCCCTTCGTGCTGTGCGCGTCAAAGGAATACGTGGACCGCAAGGGGACGCTCACCGAGCCCAACGGCCTCGCCCACCATGACTGCCTCGTGCACGTCAACGACCCTGTGTGGCATATCGGACACGGGCACGCCTCCACCCTGCACAAGATCCGCAACGTGGCGTTCTCCTCCAATTCCTACATAGCCCTGCAGAAAGCTGCCGTGCACGGCCGCGGCATCGCCCTGCTGCCGCAGCGGCCGGTCTACGACGACCTCATGTCCGGTGCGCTGGTGGCCCTGCTCCCCGGGCTCCCCGTGCCCGACCGCTCGCTTTACGCGATCTTCGGCCCCGGTCGGACCAGTCCCCGGAAAGTCACCGTTTTCCTCGACTTCCTCACCAAGTGGTTCTCGGACAATCCCATCCCGGCCATCGGCAGATGAGCCATGACCGGGCCCGGTCATGGCTCCGGCCGGCCGACAGGTTGTGCAAGAAACGTTTGCGATGCCTGCGTGGTGAATCTATTGAGGTCGTCCGAGCCGCGATTTTACGATCACCGGGGGCTGGTGACCGAATGAGACCCGTAGGCGTGATCTGCGACGAAGCGAGGAATCCATGGGAATCCAGAGAATCGAATCGGTCACTTACAGTGTGGACGCCCTCGACACATGCGTCCGGTTCTTCGACGACTTCGGGCTGTTCCTGGTCGAGAGGACCGGTGAGCACGCGGTGTTCGAGACGCTCACCGGGCAGACCCTGCACCTGGACACCCTCCCCGGACCGGTGCTGCCGCCCCCGGTGGAGGACGGCCCCACTCTGCGCGAGGTGGTGTGGGGTGTCGACACCGGTGCGGAGCTGGAGCGGTTGGTGGCCGCGGCTGGACACGGCCGTGAGATCCGCGAGAGTGCCGACGGCGTGCACCACACCGTGGACGAGACCGGCTTCGGGGTCGGACTGAGCCTGGCCCGGCCGAAGCCGGCGCCCGTCACGCCCCGGTCCGCCAACGCGCTGGGCAACGTCGACCGTTGGAATACCCCTCTGGAGGCGATCACCCGGGTGCGCCCCTTGCGCATGTGCCACGTGGCGCTGAACATCCCCAAGGAGGGCAGAAAGGAGGCGTTCGCGTTCTACACCGAGCGCCTCGGCTTCCGGCCCACCGACTTGGTCGAGCCCATGGGCGTGTTCATGCAGGCGCCGGGCGACGAGGACCAGCACACCATGCTGCTGTGCCACCGCCCCGACCGGGCGGGTATCAACCACATCGCCTACGAGGTGCCGGGCTTCGACGACGTCATCGAAGGCGGCAACCACATGATCGACAAGGGCTGGCGAGAAGCACGCCGGCTCGGTCGGCACACCATCGGCTCCAACGTCTTCCGCTTCCTGCACGCCCCCTGCGGCGGCCGGGTCGAGTACGCCGCCGACATGGACCGCGTCGACGAGTCCTACGGAACCCGCGTGCACGAGACCACCCCGCCCCACCACATCTGGGCGCTGCGCACCAACCGCGACCAGCAGGACGCCCCCGCCTCCTGAATCCCCCAAGCCTGAGAGGGCATCCAGCCATGACCACCGACCACGGCTACCCCGCCGTCCGCATGTACATAGCGGGCGAGTGGTGCCAAGGTGCCACTGGACGTACCGCCCCGATCGTGAACCCGGCCAGCGGAGAGGCGATCGGCGCGGTACCGCTCGCCACCACTGCCGACCTCGACCGAGCCCTCGATGCCGCGGCCGAGGGCTTTCGGGCATGGCGTGGCACCCCCGTCGCCCGGCGCACCGCGATCCTGCACGCCGCCGCCGGCCTGCTCACCGAGCGCGCCGCCGAGGTCGGCCGGATCATGACGCTGGAGCAGGGCAAGCCCCTGGCCGAGGCGACCGGCGAGGCCTGGCGGGTCGCGGACACGCTGCGCTGGCACGCCGACGACGCGCGCCGCGCCTACGGCCGCATCATCCCCTCCGCCCCCGGCACCGTGCTCACCGTGCGCCGCGAACCGATCGGACCCGTCGCCGCCTTCGTGCCGTGGAACTTCCCGGCGGGCGGGCCGATGCGGAAGATCTCCTCCGCCCTGTCCGCAGGCTGCTCGATCGTCATCAAGGCATCGGAGGAGACCCCGGCCACGGCGATGGAGCTGGTGCGCTGCTTCGCCGACGCCGGCGTCCCGGCCGGTGCGCTGAACCTGGTGTTCGGCGAGCCCGCCGAGGTCTCCGCCCATCTGATCGCCTCTCCGGTGGTGAGGCTGGTCGCCTTCACCGGCTCCGTGCCCGTCGGCAAGCTCCTCGCGGCCGAGGCCGGGAAGGTGATGAAGCCCTCTCTGATGGAGCTGGGCGGTCACGCCCCGGTGATCGTCTGCGCGGACGCCGATCCCGTGAAGGCCGCCCGCAGGGCCGCGCAGGCGAAGTTCCTCAACGCCGGCCAGGTCTGCACCTCGCCGAGCCGCTTCCTCGTCCATGAGAGCCTCTCCGAGGAGTTCACCGCCGAGTTCGTGAAGGCGGCCGAGGCCCTCGTCGTCGGTGACGGCCTGGCGGAGGGCACCACCATGGGGCCGCTGGCCAACGCGCGCCGGCTGAAGTCCCTGGAGCGCCTCACCGCCGACGCGGTCACCCGGGGCGCCAAGGTCCTCACCGGCGGCGAGCGCTTGGACCGCACCGGGTACTTCTTCGCGCCGACCGTCCTGACCGACATACCCGAGGACGCGGATCTCCTGCGCGAGGAGCCGTTCGGCCCGATCGCGCCCATCATGCCGTTCACCGATCTGGACGAGGCCCTGCGGACAGCGAACGCACTGCCGTACGGCCTGGCCGCGTATGGGTTCACCGACTCCGCGGCGACCGCCGAGAAGCTGTCGGACGAGCTGGAGGCCGGGATCCTGTCGATCAACCACTGCGGCGGCTCCGTCCACGAGGCACCCTCCGGCGGTGTCAAGGACAGCGGCTACGGCCGGGAGGGTGGCCCGGAGGCACTGGACGCCTACCTGGTCACCAAGCGCGTCTCCCACCTGCTGGTGCCATGAGGTACGCGCGCGTCTCGGTCGGCGGCCGCGCGGTGTGGGGCCGGGTGCGGGAGACGGACGTCGAGCTGTTGTCCGGCTCGCCGATCGACGGTGACCCGTGCGTCCTCGGGACCGTCCAGCGCGACACGGCCGTCTGGCTGCCGCCCGTCGTGCCGCCCGTGTTCTACGCCGTCGGCATGAACTATCCGCGGCACATCGAGCATGCCGGTGCCGCGGTTCCGGACCGGCCCGAGGTCGGCTACCGGGCCAACAACGCGCTCACCGGCCACCGTTCGCCGATCGTCAAGCCTGTGGCGGTGGAGGGTCGGTTCGAGGCCGAGCCCGAACTCGTCGCCGTCATCGGCCGTACGCTGCGGCACGCCACGTATGACGAGGCCCGCGAGTCCGTCTTCGGCTGGACCATCGGCAACGACGTCAGCGCCCGCGCCTGGCAGCACCAGGACCGTACGTTCTGGCGCAGCAAGAACAGCGACACGTTCAAGCCCATGGGGCCCTGGATCGAGACCGACGTCGACGCCCTCGCGCAGACCACCACGCTCCGCCTCAACGGCGAGATCCGCGCCGAATTCCCCACCGGGGACATGGTGTTCGACCCCTTCGACTACCTCGTCGAGATCACGAGACACATCACCGTGCATCCGGGCGACGTGCTGTGGATGGGAGCCGAGTCCACGTGCCGGATCGAACCCGGGGACACCGTCGACATCGAGATCAGCGGCATCGGCGTGCTGTCCAACCCCGTACAACTCGAAAGGATTCAGCGATGACCAAGGAACCCCGTTACATCCACCACGTCAACTTCCCCACCACCGATCCCGACCGGACCGCCGCCTGGTACACCCGGGTCTTCGGGATGAAGCGGATCATGCCCAAGTCCAACACCCGCGTGGTGCTGATGACCCGGGGCAACTTCGACCTGCACTTCACTCCGGTCGAGGAGATGGAGCGTATGGCGCCCTATCACTTCGCCGTCGAGGTCGACGACTGGGACGACTTCCTCGCCCACCTGAAGGAGCTGGGCATCCGGTACACCCGGCCCATCGAACGTCCCGAGAACCAGTCGAAGTTCTGCTACATCCACGACCCCGACCACACCATGATCGAGCTGGTCTACCACGGCAAGCGCCCCAACTGACCCTGCGTGTACAGGAGTTCATTCCTATGCCCATTGCCGACTCCGACGGCACCTCCATCTACTACGAGCGCCACGGCAGCGGTCCGGCGATCCTGTTCGTGCACGGCAGCGGCGGCCACCATGCCGCATGGTGGCAGCAAGTGGCGGTGCTGCGCGACGAGTTCACCGTCCTCACGGTCGACTTGCGCGGCTTCGGCAACTCCGACGCCCCGGTCCCTCCGCACTCGTCCAGGCCCGAGTTCGACGGGCAGGACTTCCCCGGTGACGTGGTCGCCGTCCTCGACCAGGAGGACCTGACCGATGTGATGCTCGTCGGCCAGTCCATCGGTTCCGTCGCCGCACTCCGTGCCGGCCTGCTGCGCCCCGAACGGGTCGGCTCGGTCGTCCTCGGACACTCCCTGGGCGGCATCAGCCACCCCGAGCTGAAGGAGCTCGCCGCCGCCGACCGCGCCGAGGCCGTCAAGCTCCCCGTCATCGACCGCCTGCTCACCCGGCGATTCCAGCAGGAGCGGGCCGACCTCACCTTCCTCTTCCAGCAGATGGGCACCTTCAACGTGGCGAAGATGGCCGACCTGCGCAACCTCGACACAGGCGGCCCGGCTCTGGACGACATCCAGGCCTCGGGCGTCAAGGTCGCCTTCCTGGCCGGTGAGAAGGACGCGGTGCTCAGCGTGAAGACCGTGACCCGCGCCCATGAGCTGCTGCCCGGCTCCCACCTGGAGATCGTCAGCGGTGCCCCGCACTCCATGTACTGGGAGGTGCCCGACCAGTACAACGCCACTGTCGCCCGCCTGCGCCGCACCCTCACCGCACCGAAGGAAACAGCATGAGCAGCCTCACCCTCGACGCCGCCGACGTGATCGTCGACGCGGCCCTGAAGCGCGCCCAGTCCGCCGGAAAGGCGGTGAGTGTCGCCGTGGTGGACGCGGGCGGCTTCGTCATGAGCGTCCGCCGAGCGGACGGCGCGCGTCCGCTCACCCCTGACATCGCCCGCGCCAAGGCCTACACGGCTGCCGTGATGCAGCGCCCGGGCAAGATGCTGAAGACATGGCAGGAGACCCAGCCGGTCTTCTTCTCCCAGCTCTCCCAGCTCCCTGGCGCGGCCCTGCCGATCATGGCCACCGAGGGCAGCGTCACCATCAAGAAGGACGGCGAGATCATCGGCGGCCTCGGCATCGCCGGCGGCACCGCCGACGAGGACCAGCAGATCGCCGACGAGGTCCTCGAATCCCTCGGCTACGAGCTGGAGTTCGCCGCCTGGGGCGTCGCGGGCACACCGGCCACGCCCGGAAAGGACGCCTGAGCCATGGCGGACACGTTCAACTACCGCATCGACCACCACGGCAGCCTGGTCCGCCCCGCCGAGTTGACCGCCGCACGAGCGGGCGGTGACCCGCAGGCACTGCGGGAGGCAGAACTCCGGGCAGTCCAGGAGGCCGTGGCCTACCAGCGCAAGCTGCGCTCCACCGTCGTCACCGACGGCGACTTCCCCCGCGAGGATTTCCGCAGTTCCGTCCTCGACGCCGTCTCCGGTTTCCGTCGTACGGACGAGGCGGGCCCGGACGGTCTCACCCGCTGGGTGGCGGAGTCGCTGCCGAAGGCCGGCGGCCCGCTGCTCGCGGACTGGGCCGCGCGGCTGGCCGAGCTGACGGTGATCGCGCCGAAGGCGTCGCTGCCCTCTCCCGCGTACTTGGCCGCCACCACCTTCGTGCCCGGCCTCGGCCCGGCCTCCGCCCGCGAGCTCGGCGAGGCACTCGCGGAGATCGTCCACACCGAGATCGAGCTGCTGGTCTCCAAGGGCGTACGCCTGATCCAGCTCAACAACCCGCTCCTGCTGGCCCAGCTGGACACCGACCCGGCCGACCCGGGCGCGCTGTCGTTCGAGGAAGCGCTCGCCGTCGACGCGTTGGCGGTACGGCCGGGCGCGCGCCCTGAGGAAGTACGGATCGGGGTGGCACCGGGCTGGGTGGCGCCGGCGGCGGTGGACCGGGCTCGCGCCGAGAAGATGTACGGCGCGATCACGGCCGACCGCTGGGTCCTGCCGTTCGACCGGGGGACCGAGGCCGAACTCGACCTCGTCAGGGCGCTGCCCGAGGACCGGGACGTGTGCCTGGGCGTCGTGGACGCGACCGTGCCGCAGCTGGAGGAACTCGACACGGTGATGGCCAGGATCGACGCGGTGGGCGAGTTCAAGGACCTGGAGGACGCGGCCGTGTCGCCGTCCCGGGGCTTCGCCGACGTGGCGGACCGGCCGCTGCTGAGCGCGGAGGAGCAGCGCGGGAAGATGGTCCTGGTGGAGACGGTCGCCCGGTACGTCTGGGGCAACGAGTTCTGACGGCGAAGGGGCCGGGAGTCCCGGCCCCCGACCGGCTCACATCGACTCGGCGAACGTCACCGACCGGTCCGTCAGGAGCGGCCACGTTGTCTTCACGATCAGCTCCTGGAAGTGCTCGGCCGCTTTGTGGGCCTCGAAGCCGGCCCGGTCGGTGTAGCGCTCGTAGAGGAGGAAGCCACTGAAGCCACCGGGCTCGTCGACCACGGCGTGCACCTCGTACATGAGGTTGGCCGGCTCGGTGTGGGTGGCCTCCTGGGCCTTCAGCAGCGCGGCACGCACCGTGGCCTCGTCGGCGGGTGCGCAGCGGTAGTGGGCGATGACTGCGTAGGCCATGTCTGTTTCCCCTCGGCTGTGTGACGGGTCCCGGCGGCGTCGTACATGCCGTCCGGCCTGCCGATTCCAGCACGGATCATGCGCCCGCCGACCCTGCGTACGACGCAAGCATTGACTGCCCCCACGGGGCTGGTGAGCCGCTCCCCCATGGTGTGTTGTTCGCATCCGGCCCGCACGGCCGTTCTGAAGTGCAGCCCGCGTCACCGCGGCGGACGAAGGAAGTGAATTCTCATGCGTACGGTGGAAATCCTCTCCGGCGGGGAGTGGGTCACGACCGGGGAGTGGATCGACGTCCACGACCCGGCCGACGTCCGCACCCCGGTCGCCCGGATCCCCGCCCTCGCCGCCAAGGACGTCACCCGGTCATACGACCACGCCGCGCGCGGCTTCGCCGTCTGGAAGCGCACCAGCCCCTTCGAGCGGGCCCGGATCATGACCGACGCGGCCCGGCTGATCCGCGAGCGGGCCGACGCCATCGCGGCCGACGTCACCGCCGAGAACGGCAAGACCCTGGCCGAGGCCCGGGGCGAGACCTTGAAGGCCGCCGACTTCCTGGAGTACTACGCCGGGCTGGCGCGCCAGGGCTACGGCACCCTCCTGCACGACGTACGCCCGAACCACCGAACGCACACCCAGCGCGAGCCGATCGGCGTGATCCTGGTGATCAGCCCCTGGAACGACCCGCTGATCACCCCGGCCCGCAAGCTCGCCCCGCTCCTGGCGGCGGGCAACGCGGCCGTGTTCAAGCCGGCCACCGAAACCCCGCTCTCCGGTCTGCACTTCGTGCGCGCCCTGCACGACGCCGGGCTGCCGGCCGGTGTGCTCAACGTCGTCACCGGCCGTACGGCCGAGATCGAGGAGGCCCTCCTCGACGACCCGCGGATCGCCGGCATCACCTTCACCGGCTCCAACTCCGTCGGAAACCACATCCGTTGCCGTCTCGCCGACCGCAACGTCCGCTTCCAGGGCGAACTCGGCGGCAAGAACGCCTCCGTCGTCCTCGCCGACGCCGACCTGCCGGCCGCCGCGAAGGCCGTCGTCGCCGCGGCCTTCGGCCAGGCCGGGCAGCGGTGCACCGCGACCAGCCGGGTGATCGTCGAGCGGCCGGTGTACGAGGAGTTCGCCCGGTTGCTGGTCGCCGAGGCCGAGACGCTGAAGACCGGACCGGGCAACGACCCGGCGACCACCCTGTGCCCGCTGTCCAGCCCCAGGCAGCGGGACGCCGTCCTCGCCGACATCGGCCGCGCGGTCGAGCAGGGCGCCACCGTCCTCACCGGCGGCCGCGCGGACACCGAGGGCGAGCGCGCGCACGGCTGCTACGTCCAGCCCACCGTGCTGGCCGACGTCACCGACGAGACGGCGATCTGGCGCGAGGAGGTCTTCGGACCGGTCCTCGCCGTCCGCGCGGTCGACGACTTCGCGTCCGCCGTCGAGGCCGTCAACGACTCCGACTTCGGTCTCGCCGCCGCCGTCTTCACCCGCGACCTGGCCAGGGCCCACCGCTTCGCCGACGAGGCCGAGTGCGGACAGGTCGCCGTCAACACGACCACCACCGGCTGGGACGTCCACCTGCCCTTCGGCGGGTTCCGCGACTCCGGCACCGCCTACAAGGAGCAGGGCGAGGAAGTCCTGCGCTTCTCCACGCGGCTCAAGACGGTCGCCATCAACCTCGGTTCCCCGGAGCAGAACCGTGGTTGACGAGACGGTCGGCATCGTCGGCGCCGGCATCGTGGGACTGGCCACGGCCCGCGAGATCGCCCTGCGCCGACCCGGCACCCGGGTCGTGGTCTTCGAGAAGGAGCAAGAGGTCTCGCTCCACCAGACCGGACACAACTCGGGCGTCGTCCACGCCGGCATCTACTACACCCCCGGCAGCCTGAAGGCCGACCTCACGGTCCGGGGCGTGTCCCTGCTGCGTGAGTACTGCCAGGACCGCGAGTTGCCGTACAAGGAGATCGGCAAGCTGGTCGTGGCCGTTCGCGAGGACGAGCTCGACCGCATGAACAGCCTCTACGAGCGGGCCAGGAACAACCATGTGCCCGACCTGAGGAAGATCTCCAAGGAGGAGATCCGGGAGCTGGAGCCGAACGCCGGCGGAGTCGCCGCCCTGCACTCCCCGCGCACCGCGATCACCGACTACCCGGCGATCGCCCGCGCCTTCGCCGAGGACGTGACCGACTCCGGCGGGGACGTGAAGCTCGGCTTTCCGGTCACCGGCATCACCGACGTGCCCGGCGGCATCGAGGTCGCCTCGGCACAGGAACGCGTCCGCGTGGACCGGCTGATCCTGTGCGCGGGCCTGCAGTCCGACGCCGTGGCGAAACTGGCCCAGGACGGACAGGAGCCGCGGATCATCCCGTTCCGAGGCGAGTACATGCTGCTCAAGCCCGAGAAGACCGACCTGGTCCGCGGCCTGATCTACCCGGTGCCCGATCCGCGTTATCCCTTCCTCGGCGTGCACTTCACCCCGCGCGTCGACGGCTCGGTCGAGGTCGGCCCCAACGCGGTCCTCGCGCTGGCCCGGGAGGGCTACACCCGCACGCGCGTCTCGCCGAAGGACCTTTTCGGCCTCGCCACCTACCCCGGCACCTGGAAGATGGCCGCCCAGCACTGGCGTACCGGCATCCGGGAGTACCGCGGCTCGTTCTCCATGACCGCCTTCATGAAGGACGCCAAGCTGTACGTCCCCGGAGTCGGCGCCAAGGACGTCGTCCGCGGCGGCGCGGGCGTACGCGCCCAGGCACTGGACCGCGACGGCACCCTCGTGGACGACTTCCGCATCCACCGGACGGGCCGCGTCACCGCCGTACGCAATGCCCCCTCGCCGGCGGCCACGGCCTCCATGGCGATCGCCGAGCACATCGTCCACGCCGTCTTCGAGGACGCGTCCACGACCCGGCACCCGTGACTTCCGAGAACGCCCTGCTCACAGCGCACTTTCACGCAACAACAGCTTGCACTCCTGGGGACTCCGCAAGGACGCGAGGCCCGCCTAGCGTTCCTTCGTAACACCCCACCCCACTGCCGCGAAGAGAAAGAGGTTCGGGACATGTTCGTCGTCGACACCCAGATCCACATCTGGCTGGAAGAGACCCCGGACCGCCCTTGGGTGCCCGGCGCGCGGGAGCGCATCCGTCTCAACGGGCACCGCGAGGACCCCTTCTCCTACGAGGAGGCGCTCGAGCTGATGGACGAGGCCGGTGTCAACCGGGCGCTGATCCTGCCGCCGTCCTGGGAGGGTGACCGCATCGACTACGCCCTGGAGGCGTGCGAGGCGCACCCGGACCGTTTCGGCATCATGGCCCGCATTCCGCAGAACAAGCCCGAAGAGGGCAAGGCGATGCTCAAGGACTTCGCGCAGAACCCGCACGTGAAGGGCACGCGGCTGACCTTCCACCGGCCGATCGACCGCAACTGGATGATCGACGGCACCAACGACTGGTACTGGCCGATCGCCGAGGAACTGCGCATCCCGACGATGGTCCACGCCCCGATCTGGAAGCGCGAGCTCGGCGAGATCGCCGCCAAGCACCCCGAGCTGAAGATCATCATCGACCACATGGGCATCATGGCCCGCTGCGTCGACGACGCGATCGGCTACTGGGTCCAGGAGACCGCCGACCTGACCGTCCACCCGAACATCTACGTCAAGGTCTCGGCGCTCCCCGGCTACTCCACCCAGCCCTTCCCGAACAACAACATCCAGAAGTACGTGCGCGAGATGGTCGACAAGATGGGCCCGCAGCGCTGCTTCTACGGCACCGACATCACCCGGCTGCTCGGCCACGGCATCACCTACACCGACACGATCGAGCAGTTCACCAAGCACTGGGACTTCACGCCGGAGGAGCTCGAATGGATCATGGGCCGCGGCATTTCCGAGGTCCTGAACTGGCCGATCGAGGGCTGAGGAACCACACGACATGACGGACACCGACCACACACGGGGTACCGACGGCGGTGATGCCTTCGTCTCCGCCTTCAACGCCGTCGGCGCTGACTACATCTTCTGCTCATCGGGGTCCGAGTGGGCTCCCGTCTGGGAGTCGCTGGCCCGCCGCCACCGGGACGGCGAGCCCGCCCCGCAGTATCTGGACCTCACCCACGAGACCGTCGCCGTCGGCATGGCCACCGGCTACGGACTCGTCAAGCGCCGCCCGCAGGGGGTTCTGCTGCACGCGGCCCCCGGCCTGCTCCAGGGCTCCATGGCCGTCCACGGCGCGCTGCTCGCCGGCGTACCGATGGTGGTCGCCTCCTCGGAGTCGACCACGTACGGCGACGGCCCCGGGCAGGACCCGGGCGGACAGTGGTACCGCAACCTGTCCGTCGTGGGAGGCCCGCACGGAGTGGCCCAGCCGTTCACGAAGTGGTCGAACGAGGCCGCCAGCGTGCACACCCTGCCCACAATGATCACGCGTGCCGCCGAACTGTCCTGGCGGGCCCCGGCGGGACCGGCGTACCTGAACATCCCTCTGGAGATCCTCCTCGAGGAGTGGGACGGCCGCGAGGCCAAGCCCATCGTCGCGCCGGGCTCCACCCACAGCTCACCCGAAGAGGTCGACCCCGTCGCCCAGATGATCCGCGAGGCCGCCAACCCCGTGATCGTCACGGAGACCGCAGGCCGCGAGGCCGGTGGCTTCGAGGCCCTTCTCGCCTTCGCCGAGGCCTGGAACATCCCGGTCGTCGAACCCGACTCGGCGGTCTGCGGCAACTTCCCCCGCGACCACCCGCTGCACGCGGGCAGCGAGATCGGGCCCTGGCTGGACGAGGCGGACCTGATCCTCCTGGTCAACTGCCGGGCCCCGTTCTACCCGCCCAGCAGGCGCCCCGCGAAGGCACAGGTCGTCGTCATCGACGAGGTCCCGCAGCGCCCGCACGTCGTCTACCAGGTGCTGTTCGCCGACCGGTACCTGGAGGGCAACGTCGCCAACACGCTGCGCCAGCTCACCAAGCGCGCCACAGGCCTCGACGTGGCCGCCGTCACCGCGCGGCGCTCGGCACAGGAGGAGCGGCACGCCGACGAGCAGGCCGCGATCGCCGCCGCCGAGGCGAGAGCGGCGCAGGGCGAGGGCATCGACCCGGTGCTCGTCGCCGCGACCCTGCGCAGGCTCCTCGACGGGCAGGACGGCATCGTCGTCGACGAGACCATCACCCACAGCCGCGTCGTCAAGCGCCATGTCCGGACCGATGCCCCCGACTCCTACTTCTACGTACAGGGCGGCCTGGGCCAGGGCATCGCGGTCGCCCTCGGCGTCAAACTCGCCGCCCAGGAGCGCCCCGTGGTGCTCACCATCGGCGACGGAGCCTTCGCGTACAACCCGGTCATCCCGTCGTACGACGCCTCTACGGCGTACCAACTGCCGCTGCTGATCGTGGTGTTCAACAACCGCGTCTACAAATCCATGAACCTCAACCACCGTCGCTTCTACCCCGAGGGCGCGGCCGCCGAGACGGGGGAGTGGCTGGGCACCGACCTGCACCGCCTGCCCCGACTGGCCGCGTTCGCCGAGCCGTTCGGCATGCACGCCGAGACCGTCGACACCGCGGACGCGCTCGGGCCCGCGCTGGAGCGCGCCCTCAAGGCCGTGGCCGAGGGCACCACCGCCGTCGTCGACGTCCTCGTCACCCGCTGATCCAGGAGGCACCCATGTCCCACGCACCGTCCAAGGTGCTGGTCCCCGCCGAGGACCTGCGTACCTTCTCCGCAGCCCTCCTGGAGAAGGGCGGCCTGAGCGCCGAGCACGCCGCCACCACCGCCGCCGTGTTCGTCTGGGCCGCCCTGCGCGGCGTCGACTCCCATGGCATCGCCCGCGTCCCCGCCTACCTGGAGTTGCTCGCCCAGGGCGTCGCCAACGCGCGGCCCGAGATCACGATCGAGTCGACCACTCCGGCCGCCGCGGTCGTCGACGCGGACCGGGCACCCGGCCCGGTTGCCCTCACCGCGGCTGCCCACGAGGCGGTGCGGCGGGCCCGGGAGACCGGCATCGCCTCCGTGGGCGTACGGCAGACCGTGCACACCGGCGCCATCGGCTACTACGTCTCGAAGATCGCCGAACAGGGCCTGGTCGGCCTCGGCTTCGTCGCCGGCATGCCCAACATGGGCTACACCGGCGTCAAGGGCGCCGCCGTGGCCACCAGCCCGCTCGCCGTCGCCGTACCCGCCCAGGACCACGCCCCGCTGCTGCTCGACATGGCCACCGCCACCATCGCGCTGGGCAAGATCCGCCAGGCCAGGGCGAGCGGCACCCCGCTGCCCGAGGGTGCCGCCGCGACGGAGGACGGCACACCCACCACCGACCCGGAGAAGGCGGTCATGCCCCTTCCCCTGGGCGGTGCCAAGGGCTCCGGTATGTCCCTGGCGTTCGAGCTGCTCACCAGCGTGCTGGTCGGCGCGCCGATCTTCTCCGCGTTCCACTCGGACGACCCGAAGGGCCGCAAACACCGCCAGAACGCCCTACTCATCGCCCTCGACCCGGCGGCCTTCGGCGACCTGAACGCCTTCACCGCGGCAGTCGACGGCACTCTGAGCACCCTCAAGGGGCTCCCGGTCTCCGAGGGCGCGGGCGGCGTGTACTACCCCGGCGAACGCAGCGCAGGCGTGGCCGAGCTGCGGGCCGCGCAGGGGGTACCGGTGGCGCCGAAGGTCTGGCGCGAACTGGCGGAGAACGCGGCCAAGTTGGGCGTCACCCCGCCGGAGACCACGCCGGACGCGTGACGGGGCCGACGTAGCCGCACGTTTCAGTTGGTCTGGACAGCCCCATAGCCCCACAGCCCATAGCCCCATGAGCGGGAGGATGACCCGTGGACATCACCGAAGCCCAGCGCGCCACGTATGAAGCAGTGCTGCGACTGAAGGACGCCCCCTTCATCGCGCAGCGGCCGGCGTACTTCAGCCCTGCCGCGGCAGCCCAGGCCGAGAGCAACAACCTTCAGGCCTACGGTCACTTCGCCCAGACCCTGCTGCCTCTTGAGTACACCGGCTGGATCGACGAGTGCAGTGCGCACGTCGCTTCCTGCTACATCGGCGACTGGTCGCCGCTGCACAAGCTCGTCGTCCGGGGGAGCCAGGCGCGGGCCTTCCTCGCCTGGCACGGCATGAGGGACCTGTCCCGCTTCGAGGTCGGACAGATCAAGCATCACGTCCAGCTCGACGAGAACGGCTGGGTGGCGTCCGAAGGGGTCCTGTGCCGCCTGGGCGAGGAGGAGTTCCTCTACACGGCCGGAAGCGGGGACTGGCTGCTGTGGCGGTTGAGCCAGGGGAGCTGGGACGCGGAGATCGAGGACGTCAGCCCCGAGCAGTTCATCTTCGGCATCCAGGGTCCGGCGGCCCTGGACACGATGGAGAAGTTGACCGGGGAGAGCCTGCGGGACATCGCCTTCTGCCGGAGCCGGATGTCCAGCATCAACGGCGTCCCCGTACGTGTTCTCCGTACGGGCATCTCCGGCGAACTCGGCTATGAGCTGCACGGCCCGGTCGGACATGCCAACGAGATCTGGTCGGCAGCGGTCGAGAGCGGCGGCCAGTTCGGGATCCGACAGCTCGGCTTCCGCTCCCAGCCCGTCCAGCACATTGAGGCGGGCATCGCCACCAACGGCCTCGACTACATTTCCTCGTCCGTCGTCACCCCCGCCGTGCCCAGGCAGTTCAGGATGGCCTTCCCCGGAGGCAGCTTCGTACCGGAGAACGGCGTCACCGACTACTTCCGCAAGCCCGCAGAACTGGGTTGGGGCTTCCGCAAGGGCGTCCCCGACCGCGACTTCCTGGGACGCGACGCGCTGGTCGCCGACGCCGCCAAGGGGGAGCCGTACCGGAAGCTCGTCGGTCTGCGCTGGAACGCCTCCGACGTGGCCGCCATCCTCGCCGCGACGCTGGGCGAAGGCGACCTGCCCGACGCCATGGAACTGCCCCGGGGCCGCGGCCCGGTCTTCGACCAGGTTCTGGTCGGCGGACGGTGTGTCGGCGCCTCTACGGGCCGGACGGTCAGCGTGAACCTGCGATCGACCATCTCTCTCTGCGTGATCGACCCGGCCCATGCCGGGCCCGGGACGGAGGTGGTGGTGCTGTGGGGGAAGCCGGGAACCGCGCAGCGTGAGATCCGGGCGACAGTGGCGGCACTGCCCTTCAAGCCCGACAGGCGGCGAACGGACGTCTCCGCGCTGTAGCCGAGGTCCCTGGACGCGCGTCGCCGTGGCCCCTCCCACGGCGCGCCGTGTGGGCACAAGTTGATCCCGGTCGTCCCAGTCGTCTTCCCTGCCCGATCGCCTGAGGCGATCGGGCTGCGAAAACGACCTGAGACGCTGGTCCCTTTGCCTCCGACGGGAGACCGTGCTGGGGACGGTCGCGGGAGTTTCGGCGTAGGCCACGCAGCCGGTCATCATGCCGTCGCTCGCGGGCTCCGTGAACATACTTCAATACGTCCAGCGCACCGTCGCACGGAGCCGCCGGCGAATCGACGCCGCCTTCTGGCCGCATTCTCCGGCGCGGCTCCGCCCTGCCCTGATCGGCCTCCGTGCATAGGGCAGGACGCCGGCAACGCGGCGGCCGGGCCCTCCTCGGAGGATGAGTCCCGGCCCAGTCGGCGGACGACGACAGCCTCAGGCTGATCAGGCATGACGCCATCACGACGGGATCGGCGGGCGTTGACGGACCACTCGTCTTCACCTGCGCCCGAGATGTCACGAGCAGCGCCCAGGTGCCGGCGCGACTGCGACGGTGTGGCTGAGGGACGTCGGACGCGCGGTACGGCTCGCCGCCGGCGCGGTCGGCTCCCGCTTCGGCGGCTGCGAGCACACCTGCCTCGGCCGCTCCGTGCGAGCCTGCCGCCTGCCGCGGCTCTGGCGAACGTGCGGCCGAGCCCTCTGCTCAACATCCATCAGGCAGGGCTGGACTGCCTGGTCCGCGCCGACTCCGGCCTGCTCGACGGCTTGTCGGCTGATCGTCTCCGAGCGGGCTTCCACGCCGGACGTTCCGTCAGGTTCCGAGCACGGGAATCGGGTTCTCCCTGAACCACCGGGTGAGGAACTCCAGCAGGGCGACGATCTTCCGCGGCACGGTCTGGCCGGGCCCATAGACCGCGAACAGCGGGCGGTCGGGAACGGGGAGTGAGGGGAGCTGGGCCAGGAGTGCCCCGGAGACCAGGTCCTCGTAAGCCGACCGCTGGGGGAGCAGGGCGATGCCGAGGCCCTGGACGGCGGCCTTCTGCAGGGCGATGTACGAGTTCGACGAGAAGGCCACATTACGGATCTTGTGCAGGCTGGAGGTGGCCCCCTCTCCGAGACGCCAGACCGGCTCGTTGACATGCACTAGGCAGTCATGAGCGGTCAGGTCGTTGGGGTGGTCGAGGGAGCCGTTGCGTTTGACGTACGCCTCGGACGCGCACAGGGTGAAGGGGAGAGACGCGATCTTCTTGAGGTGCACCCGGGAATCCCGCAGGTCCCGCGTGTGCAGGGCGACGTCAAAACCGCTGTCCAGGAAGTCGTAGGTGCGCTCCGACAGGCCTCCCAGTTCGAACCGTACGGAGATCTTCGGATGCGCGGCGGCGAACGCGGCGATGGCGTCGCCGACGTCCAGGCCCCCGATCCACTTGGGGCAGACGACGCTCAGCTGGCCTTCCGCCCGGTCGTGCTGCTGCCCGATCTGGGCCTCTTCCGCCTCGATCTCGGCAAGGATCCGGGCTGCGAACTCGCAGTAGCGCAGCCCCTGTTCGGTCAGGCTCACGGAACGGGCGGTGCGGTTGACGAGCCGGACACCGATCTGCCGTTCCAGTTCCGCCACGTGTCGTGAGACGAGGGAGCCGGACGAGTTGAGCGTTCGGGCGGCTCCATTGAAACTGCCGAGCTGCGCGACGGTGACGAAGCTGCGCATCAGGAGCATGCGGTCCATGGGGATCCTCCAGTAGGACACGGCTGAGGCCTGCCTCCGGCCGTGTCCTACATGAGATGTGCTTGGTGCAGCTAGAACGATTTAGTCGGAGGGTAGCAGAGGCTTCTGCTTCCTGCGAGAGGTTGGTATGTCCCAAATATCGAGCACGCTGGGCCTTCCGCTGCATTGCCGCAGGGGCCCTCGCCCGACCCGAAGTGCGGTCCCCGCACCGTGGGTTCGATCGCCGCGCCGGTGCCCCTGCCGGCAGGATTGGCCTCCTCGGGGGGCTGACCTCGCCGGTCACGGCTGGTTCTCCGGCAGCCCTTCCCTGCGTCGGCGTCGCCACCACGCGATGGCATTCGTACTCGAACCAACTCCGCTGGCGAGACGTTCAGGGGGTTCTGGCCTTCGTGCGCCGCGACAGCAGTGTGAGGGGCGAGCGCCCGCGGTCGATCGCGTCCTGCAGAGTCAAGTCATCCATGAAGGCGCTCCACTCGGTCAGCGCTTCTTTGCCGGGAACGGGCGTGCCATGACCGTTCCGCGCACGCGGGTCTGGGAGTGGCGCTCGACGGCCGGGTTCGGCGAGCCGCCGTTCGGTTCGCCCCATACGACCTCCACCTGGTCGCCGGCTGCGGCGGCCGGGTCGATCGTGCCGAGCGAGATCCAGCCGCGCACGTTCGCGGAGTACGAGGTGAGCATCGCCGCTCCGACGAGTTCGCCGTCCTTTTCCACCCGGTCGAACTGGCAGGCGGTGTAGAACGCCGCAGGCATCTCGATGTACTTGAAGCGCTGGTCGCCCTTCTCGTACATGCTCGCGAAGATCTTCGCGACATCGTCGCGGTCCCAGAGCACCCAGGCCTTGCGGCGGTGCGGCTGGTCCTTGATCGCCTCGAGTCCCTCGCGCCCGACGAAGTCGTGGTCGAACTTGAGGATGTGGCCGTATCCGAGATCCCACGGGGTGGTGTAGTAGTCCTCGATCCGGTCGGTGACCCAACTGCCGCCGAGCGCGAGGTTGCCCTCGAACGAACGCGCCGAGTGCCACTCGCGGAACGCCTTCATGTCCTCGCCGGTGTAGGTCGCCGGCAGCGTGTTGGCGATCCAGCCGGACTCGGTGGCGACCGAGGCGTACGCGCGGGCGCCGACCTGGCGCACGCCGTACTCGGCGCCGGCCTCCAGGATGATGTCGCGCACCGACTCGATGTCCGCGTACGGCCCGGTGAACTCGTAGCCAGGGAAGCCGGACATCCGGTGGTTGAGCGCGGTGACCTGGTGTGGGCCGACCTTGAAGCTCCCCATGGTGAAGAACGGGATGTCGGGCATCGGGCCGCCGTTGACCTTCTCGAAGATCGCCGCGGCGTGCGGGCCCTGCAACTGGAGCCGGAACAGCTCCCGGCCCTTCGGGTTGTTCACGGTGCGCTCGTCCCGGCGGACGGTGACGTCCCAGCCGCCGGTGGCCGCGTTGAACTCGACCCAGTTGAGGGCGGGCGGACGGCCCACGATCCGGACGTGGTGGTCGTCGATGCAGAACAGGATGCAGTCGCCGATCATGTAGCCGTCAGGGCGGACCGTGATGAGCTGCTTCGCGCTGCCGGGGCCGAAGCCCTGGAAGCTGTTCGCCCCGAGGTGTTCGAGCAGCCGGTACGTGTCCAGCCCCTGCAGGACGAGGTCCGGCATGTGGTGCGACAGGTCCATCAGTGCCGCGCTGTTGCGCCACGCCTCCTGCTCGTCGCGCCAGTTGGTGAACTCGGCCTTGATCGGGAACGGGTACGCCCCGGAGCGCCCCTGCCGGAGCAGGGCGAGCGCCCCTCCCGCCTTGTTGATCTCTTCTTCGAGACTGGGCATGGCATTCCTTCCACTCTGCGCCGCACACGGCCTCGTCGCCGTGTGATCGTGAGGCTATATCAGACGTCTGAAAAGTTTGAAGACAGCTGAAGTAATATTCCGCGCGGATAATGGCTTCACTCGGAACGGAGGGCGACCATGTCGTTGGCAACGGGCGAAGCGGGCTTCGCGTGGGAGCACGGGGTGCCTCATGTGCTCTGGCGGGCCCAGCAGGCGGTGCACCGCCGCGTCCATACCGCACTCGACGGGCTCGGCGTCACGGTGACCCAGCTCGGCCTCGCCGTCCACCTCGACGAACTCGGCCTGCTGTCCGCCTCGGACCTCGCTCGCCGCTTCCACATCACGCCGCAGAGCGTGACCACGGCACTCTCACAGCTCGAGCGCATCGGGTGGGTCCGGCGGCTGCCGCATCCCGTGCACAAGCGCGTCATCCTCCACGAGCTCACCGAGACCGGCCTCGCCGGCGTCGTGGACGGCCGCGCGCGCATGGCCGAGGTCGACCGCGTCCTGACAGAGATGCTGGGCGACGGTAAGGACGAACTCGTCGGACGGCTTCGGGAGCTGACCGTCGCGCTGGAAGGCGAGGACCCGGCCGATGCCGCGATGTGGCCGCTGGCCGGCACCACGTCGTGACGGGCGCGCCTCGCGGGGCGGGAACCCGTAGGCCTGCGTGCCGCTCGCGGCGAAACCGCCGTGGGCGGCACACAGGCTCACCGGACCCGCAGGCCCGCTGCCCGGCCCCTGATCGACGTCGGAGCCGGTCGACCCGCAGCGCGAGGCGATCACGTGCTTCGGCGGCGCAGCACCGTCGCGATGGTGACCGCCGCTATCAGGACACCTCCGTAGAAGACGGAGGAGACCCAGGCTTCCAGGCCCAGGAGTTGGAGCCCGAGGATCCCGGTCTCCAGGAAATAGATGCCGACGAAGGTGCCGATCGGGTTGAAGCGCCCCGGCTGGAGGATCGCGGTGCCGAGGAAGACCGAGGCGAACGTGGGGAGGAGCAGGGTGTCGGACGTGGTCGGGTTGTAACCGCCCAGGGCCGCGACGGCGATGATCGCACCGATGCCGCACAGGGCGCTGGAGGCTACGAAGGAACCGAGGCGGATCCGGTTCACGTGGATGCCCGAGAGCCGGCTGACCTCGCGGTTGGCTCCGACGAACCGGATGTGGCGGCCCAGCGGCGTGAAGGCGAGGACGTACGCGAACGCTGCCACCAGGGCCACGCCGTAGAAGAACGAGATCGGCAGGCCGGCCACGGGGTACAGCGCGAACCTGCCGAAGCCGGTCGGAAGGCCGCTGACCGTGTTGAGGTGGGACATCCAGAGGCTGATGCCCCCGAGGAAGGTGCTCATTCCCAGCGTCGCCACGATGGTGTTGACCCCGACCATGACGACGAGCAGCCCGTTGACCACGCCGACGGTGATCGCGCCCAGGACGGCGACGGCCGCCGCGGGCCACACTCCCCACCCGTGGTCGACGACCAGAACGGGCAGGATGGTGGCGGAGAATCCGAAGGTCGCCGGAACGGACAGGTCCACGAACTCGCCGACACAGATGGTGCACAGCAGCGCCATGGTGAGGAACACCAGTGACTGCTGGGAGCCGAAGATGGTCTGGAAGGTCCCCTCGGTCAGGAACAGCCCCGGCTCCGCGACCGTATATACCGCGATCATGGCTGCCCAGACGCCGATCACCGCGTAACGCGATGCGACGTGCCCGGCCCTGACGGAGACCGATATCGGTTTTGCGTCGCGCGCCGCCTGCGGCGCAGGCGGGGGAGTGTCCGGATCTTTCTGGCGGGTGACGTCCATCAGTCGGCCTGTTCCTTTCCCTGAGGCCTTGTGTCGTCGTCGAAGACGGCGCGCACGATGGCGTCCTGTTCCAGGTCACCGGTGAGCTCCCTGGTGACCTGCCCGTCGCGGAAGACCATCACCCGGTCGCACAGCACCGCGAGGTCGGCGGGGTCGATCGAGGCGATGACGACCGCGCAGCCGTCGCGCGAGGCTGCCCGGATCGCCTCGATGATGTCGTGGCGGGCGCCGACGTCGACTGCCTGCGTCGGTTCGTGCAGCACGAGCAAGTGGGGCGCGTCGGCCAGCCACTTGGCCAGCAGGACTTTCTGCTGGTTGCCGCCGCTGAGCGTGTGGATCGGCGCGTGCGGGTCAGGCGGCCGGATGTCGAGTTTCTCGATCATCGCGGTGGTCTCCTCGGCCTGCCACGCCGCGCCGATCCGCAGTCGGCCGCCGCGGCTCCGCACGCGAGGCAGCGTCAGGTTGTCGGACACCGTAAGCACACCGGCCACTCCCGCCTCCAGTCGGCGTTCGGGTACGAACGCCACCCCCGCGCGCACAAACTCCTTGGTACTGCCGCGCCGACGGTCCAGGGCGAGTTCGCGCCCCTGGACCGACAGCGTGCCGGCGCGGGCCGTGCGTGCGCCCGTCAGTGCCTCGGCCGCCTCGACGAAACCCGAGCCGACCAGCCCGGTCATTCCGAGGACCTCGCCGCGCCGGACCTCGAGGTCGAGGCCGGTCACCGCGCCGACCGCGAGGCCCCGCACGGACGCGACAGGCCGGTCCTGGGCGTGGCTCTCTCGACGGCTGTGCGTGACGAGGTGGCGTCCGAGCATCATGCGGGTGAGTGAAGCCTCGTTCACCTCGCGGGTGGACAGGCCCGCCTCGATCACCGCGCCGTCGCGCAGGACGGTGACCCGGTCGGTCACTTCGACGATCTCCTCCAACTGGTGTGAGATGAGCAGCACCGAGGTGCCCTCCTCGACGAGGGACCGGACCGTCTGGAAGAAGCGGGCCCGCGCCGACCTGCCCAGGGCCCGCGTCGACTCATCGAAGATGATCAGTCCGCTGCCGGGCGGGTGGTCCTGCACCGCCCGGGCGATGGCGACCACGGCGCGATCCTGTGCCGAGAGCGAACCGACCTTCTGGCCGGCATCGAGCGGCCGGCCCAGCCGGGCGAGGACCTGCTCGGCGGCCTGCTGTTCCGCCCGGCGGCTGATCCGCCGGGAGAGCCGGCCCGCGCGGTAGTGGCCAAGCCGTACGTTTTCCCAGACCGTCAGGTCGTCCACCAAGCCGAGATTCTGGTGGACGACCGAGACTCCCGCAGCCCGCTGCCGCATTGGGCGGATCGGCAGGTCCAGACGCAGCCCGTCCACCGCGACGGACGCTCCCGGATCGGGTGAGTACATCCCCGTCAGGATCTTGACGAGCGTGGACTTTCCGCATCCGTTCTGGCCCACGAGCCCGTGCAGCTCTCCGTGAGCGACCTGCAGACGGACATCGCTGAGTGCCCGCGTCGAGCCGAATGTCTTGGACAGCCCGGCCACTTCCAGACGCTGGCGCCGCGTCGTGTCCGGTGGGTGGGCCTGCGAAACAGCGTTCACGGCGTGCACTCCTTCGTCACCCGACGCCCCAGAGCGTGGCGAAGTCCTCGTGGAACGAGTCGTTCCCGAACCACTCACCGGAGGCCTGGGTCGCGGCCGTCACCTTGATGTCGCCGATGTTCTGCTTGGTGAACAGCCGCGTCGGGAAGGGCTCCTCGACGGGTCCGGACTTGGTCATCATGCGCAGGATCTCGTCGGTGAGGGCATATGCGGCATAGGCCTCGTCCACGGCCACGACCGCCTTGACGGCCGAGTTGCCCTTGAGCAGGCCCAGGCCGTTCACCGAACCCGCTGTCACAGACAGGGAGATGCCGGAAGCGCGCCCCGACTGCTGGATGCCCTGGATGGTGGGCTGGAGGCTGTCTTCGAACTGGGTGAAGTAGTAGGTGGCCTTCGGGTTGGCCAGGATGTTGGAACTCGCGTTCGAGGCCAGCAGCGCCGGCGTCGAAGCGGTGATCACCTTGACCTTGACGGTGCAGCCGGGGCAGTACTTCTTGTAGATCGGCAGCGAGTCGGTCACGTACTTCGTAGCCGACGGGTTGTCGGCCGACTCCGTGATGATCAAATTGGCCTTGCCCTTGGAGTCGGCGATGACCCACCAGGCGATGGCGCTCGGTTGGGTGGTCGCCCCCGGCACGTAGGCCACCTGATTGCTGTTGGTGAAACCGGACGGGGGGTCCTGGTCCGCGACGACGATCGGGATGCCCTTCGCCTTGGCCGCGTCGAGAGCGTTCTGGGCCATGCCGTAAGGGATGGCGTCCAGGACGATTCCGGCTGCGTTCGCCGCCATCGCCTGCTGGACACACGCGGCGATCGCGCTGGGTTGGGCCTTGCCGTCACACACCTGCTGTGAGAGCCCCGCCTTGGCAAGCGCCTCGCGCATCGACCGTGCTGCGTCCGCAAAGGCGGGGATCTGCTGGAGGAACGGGATGTAGTAGACCTTGCGGCCCTTGAACTTGGCGACGCCCCGCACGCTTGTGGTGGGGACGGGGTAGTCGGTGACCGCGGCCTGGAGGGCCGCCACCTTCTTCTCGGCCGTGGTGAGGCCCGGGACGGAGGCGGTCTTGTCCGACGAACCTTTGCCGTCGTCGGAGCCGCATCCTGCCAGCGCCGCCGACGCGACGAGCAGGGCCGTGGCCGAGAGCGGCCACCGTCTTCTGATAAGCGCCATTGCTTATGCCTCCGTTGTCGAGAGTCCGTGCCGCCTTGAGCGGGCGCTCGTCACTGCCGGGAGCCGTCAAGGGCGACTGCTCGTGCGGGGACGAGTTTCGAGGGGAAGTTCGGGCCTCGTCGGGCTGCCGTGCGTGATGTCGGGTGGGCAGGTGTCACGATGTCCACCGCCCACGCCTGCCGCGCTGCACAGGCCCCGTTCGTGGGCCGATGCGGGATCGATTGCGGGAAGTCTGGGCACATGGGCAGGTACGCGAAAGGGCGTCGGAGGCAACTAAAGATTGCGCTTCTCGTACTGCCCTGGTCCGCCTGCCGCACGTATGCGCAGCCGCTGCCCTGGACCAGACGCCTGGCCCGTGCGTGTTCGGCGGGCAACGTCGGTAGCCGTTGTCGTACCGAGTGACTCGCCTGCCGGTCGAACGAGGGTTCCCGGCTGGGTGATCTTCCGGTCGCCCGGATATGAAGGCGGCTCCTCGTGCAACTTATGGTTGCGAATTTCGTTGCGTCAGAGCCGTTGTCCGTCCGACCCTTCGACCATAGGTTGCGGTTCTGATCGAATCTTTTCGATCTGTTGCGGCTTTGGCTCAATGGAGAGGCCGATTGTCGTGGTATGTGACGTAAATCCGAACAGGATCAAACATTCGGCCTCTGGTTTCGCGGTGTCGGCGTCGGGCGCGACACCAAGGCGCGCGTCCCTGGCCGCCGTTGCGGCCGGGGGCGGCGGCGTCATGTACGCAGTCGGCCCCGGCCGGGCGTCGATTTCCCCCCGTCGCGCCGTGCCCGCGACTGCCCCCTGGCTTTCCCCTGGCGGAACAGGTGGCTTCTTAGGTACGCCCGTCCGCCGGACCAGGCCCTCGGCCGACGCCGGATCCGCGTAGTCACCGAACCCCCTTCTGTGCGGGGCGCCCGGCTGCACCATTCGCGGTCCGGCCTACCCCGGCGCAAGGGCCCGGCACGCCTGCACGCCCCGGATCCGCGGCGCGGAGGCGTGCGCTCCCATACCTGTTCCCCCGTGCTGTGCCTGCGCCGGTGCCCGGACTCGATGCCGGGGCACCGGCCTGGGCTGCACGGGCGCGGCCAGTACAGCGGTACACCCACCCCAGGAGAACCACCGTGTGCAACGTCCTGAGTCTGCGTAGCAGACGCATCAGACCGACGGCCGTCGTGGCCGTCCTGCTCCTCGCTCTCGCACTGCTCAACGGGCGTCTCCCGACCCCGGCGTACGCCGTCACGAACACCGCGGTCACGGTGGACGGCACGAGCAGCGGGCGCACCTTCGACGGCATCGGGGCGGTCAGCGGCGGAGGCGGCAACACCCGTCTGCTGTACGACTACCCGGCCACCCAGCGCAACCAGATCCTCGACTACCTCTTCAAGCCGGGCTACGGAGCCGACCTGCAGATACTCAAGGTCGAGGTCGGCGGTGACACCAACTCCACCGACGGCGCCGAGGCCAGCATCGAGCACACCAAGGGCACCATCGACTGCAACGCGGGCTACGAGTGGTGGCTGATGGAGCAGGCCAAGGCACGCAACCCGAACATCAAGCTCTCCGCACTGTCCTGGGGCGCGCCCGGCTGGATCGGGAGCGGCACCTTCTACTCCCAGGACATGATCGACTACCTGATGTCCTGGCTCGGCTGCGCCAAGCAGCACGGCCTGAGCATCGACTACATCGGCGGCTGGAACGAGAGGAACTTCAACGCGACCTGGCTCGAGAACCTGAAGTCGGCCCTGGTTTCGAACGGCTACACCTCGACGCAGCTGGTCGGTGGCGACCTTGCTAACTGGAACATCGCCACCAGCATGAAGAGCGACACCAACCTCTACAACGCCGTGGACATCGTCGGCGCCCACTACCCGTGCGTCTTCCCGGCGATGAAGAGCTGCTCCTCCACCTCCGACGCCCAGACACTCGGCAAGCCGATCTGGGCCAGCGAGAGCGGCTCCGAGAACACCGAGAACGGCGCGGCCCCCGTCGCCCGCGGCCTCAACCGCGGTTACATCGACGCCAAGATGACCGCCTACATCAACTGGCCCATCGTCGCGTCCACCTACCAGAACCTCATCTTCCACGACCAGGGCCTGATCACCGCCAACCAGCCGTGGTCGGGTAACTACTTCGTGGGCCGCACCACATGGGCCATCGCCCAGACCACGCAGTTCACCTCGCCCGGCTGGAAGTACCTCGACACGGCCAGCGGTTACCTCGGCGGCGACCGCGCCAACGGCAGCTACGTCAGCTACGCCGCAGCCGACAAGAGCGCCTGGAGCAGCGCCTTCGAGACGATGGACGCCTCCGCGTCCCAGACGGTCACGATGAACGTCGCCGGCGGCCTGCCCGGCGGCACCCTGCACGTGTGGTCCACCGACCTGTCCGCCCCGGGGACCGCGACCCCGCGCATGGTCCGCAACGCCGACCTGACGGCCAGCGGCGGGACATACACGCTGACCCTGGCCCCCGGCCACATCTACACCGTGACCACCACCACCGGTCAGGGCGCGGGCACCACCACGCCTCCCCAGCGCACCCAGCTCGCGCTGCCGTACTCCGACAGCTTCGCCGGATACAGCACCGGGCAGGAGGCCAAGTACCTCTCCTCGATGAACGGCGCGTTCCAGGCGGCCTCCTGCGGCGGCGGCCGGAGCGGCGAGTGCCTGCGCCAGATGGCGCCGGTCACGCCGATCCCCTGGGTCACCACGTCCAGTACTCAGCCTTACACCCTCATGGGCGACCTGAGCTGGAGCAACTACACGGTCAGCTCCGACGTACTGCTCGAGAAGAGCTCAAGCGCCGCCGAGATCCTCGGCCGGGCCGGCACCCAGGCGAGGGGCAACGACGGTCTGAACGCGTACCACCTGCGGCTGAGCGACACCGGCGCCTGGTCGCTGCTGAAGAGCGACACCTCGTGGACCTGGACCACCCTGGCCAGCGGCACGGTGACCGCCCCCGGCACGAACACCTGGCACCACCTCGCCCTGTCCTTCCAGGACAGCACGATCACCGCCAAGATCGACGGCACCACCGTCGACACGGTCACCGACACCAGCTACGGCGGCGGCCAGGTCGGCCTCGGCACCATGGGGTACTACCCCGTCCAGTACTCCAACCTGTCCATCACCCCGGGCACGGTGCCCGACCTCTCCGGCACCTACAAGATCCTCAGCGTCAATAGCGGCAAGGCCCTCGACGCCGTCGGGCGCGGTACCGCCGATGGCACCCTGATCGACCAGTGGACCTACAACGGCGGCACCAACCAGCAGTGGACGCTGGCCCGGAACAGCGCCGGGTACTACACCATCACCGGCGTCGGCAGCGGCAAGGCGCTCGACATCCCCTATTTCAGCACCTGGACCGGCACCCAGCTGCAGCTGTTCACACCCAACGGCGGCGCCAACCAGCAGTGGGTGATAGCCCCTTCGGGCAACGGCAGCTACACCATCGAGTCACGCGCGGACGGCTACATGCTCGACGTCGCCAAGAACTCGACCGCCGACGGCGCAGCCATCGACGAGTGGCCCACCAACGGCGCCACCAACCAGCAGTGGACCCTGGTCAAGGTCTCCTGACCCGCTGACCCGCTGACCCGCTGACCTGTGGGCGGGTCAGGCCATGCATCGCCGGCCTGACCCGCCCACGACCATGCCCGCATGGCGCCGCGGTCGCCCAGGGACCGGCACCCACCCACCGTGAGAACGACCTTGCCCCGCACCCGCCGGTCGAGCAGCCCGGCGACCGCCTCACCGGCCTTCTCTTGGCTGCCCCGCCAGTCCATGGGCGCGCTGGAACCCGGCCAGACCGACCTGACCGCCGATGGGCTGGATCGGCGTCGGCTCGCCGGACGTCGCACCGATGGGGAGAGCGATGCGGCCGGGCGCGGGGTGCCAGGTCAACCCCGACCTCCCAGGGAGCGACAGCACGATCAGCAGCTCGGTACGGTCGTACTCCGACGCGGCTTGTGACTGACTCGAGCGCGGCGAGACTCCATTCCACGCCCTTTCACAGCGGGATCCACACGCCTCCGCCGCGCCGCTGACCAGAGCTCCGATGACGGGTTCAGTCGCAGTGTGCTGTCGGCTCAGGCCCGCTGCCGGTGTCCGCCGGATCGCGCTAGAACGATTTAGTACACTCTTGTACCCTCCCACAAAATCGATTTAGCGTCCCGTTCCCGCAACAGGGTGCGGGATCAAGGAGGTTTGCCGCCGATGTCGACCACGGAGAGCGCCGCCGCCCGGCGGTCGAGGACATCCCCACGGCCGGAGGGCCTGCCCCGGCCGGACCGATGTCTGGTGATGGGCATTCTCAACGTGACGCCCGACTCCTTCTCCGACGGCGGCCTGTACGCGCGGACGCGGCAGGCTATCGACCGCGGGCTGGATCTGGCCGCCCAAGGCGCGGACATCGTCGACGTGGGCGGTGAGTCCACCCGGCCGGGGGCGCGGCCCGTGGCCCAGGCCGAAGAACTGGCCCGGACGGTCCCGGTGGTGCGGGAACTCGCCCGTGCCGGGGTGTGCGTGAGCATCGACACCATGCACGCGCCCGTGGCCCGAGCCGCTGTCGAGGTGGGAGCGTGTCTGGTCAACGACGTCAGCGGCGGCCTGGCCGACCCGGACATGGTGCCGACGGTCGCCGCGGTGGGTGTCCCGTATGTCGCCACACACTGGCGTGCGCCCAGCCGGGAGATGGACCGCCATGCCGACTACCGTGACGTCGTCGCCGAAGTCGCGGCCGAACTCGATCTGCGCGTACGGCAGTTGAAGGATCAGGGGGTCGACCCGGCCCGCATCGTCCTCGACCCGGGACTCGGCTTCTCCAAGCGAACCGAGCACGACTGGACTCTCTTGGCCGGCCTGGGGACTCTGCGGCGACTGGGCTTCCCGCTGCTCGTCGGCGCGTCGAGGAAGCGGTTCATCGGCGCGGCCCTCGCGAGCGGAGGCGCCGGCGAGGTGCCGCCCGGAGAGCGGGACTCGGCGACGGCCGCCGTCTCCGCGCTCGCTGCCGCGGCGGGCGCGTTCTGCGTCCGTGTGCACGACGTACGCGCGAGCCTCGACGCGGTGCGTATGGCCGCAGCTTACGCGGCGCCCCGACTGTGACGGCCTGTCCGTGGTGCCCATGAGCGCCCGCAGGGTGCATGTGGCGCACGCAATGCATTCGTAACGCCGTAGTCACCTGAACAGGAGTGCTGCGCTAGCGTGCTAAATCGATCTAGTTGCCTTCGGGTATTCCGAAAAGGAGCCGCACATGACCATTCCCTCCCTCCAGGACGGCATCGACGAGGCCGGATCGGCGGTCAAACTGCTGTGGAAGCCGGACGCGGCGCCGTGGACCCCCGAGGTCGTCGACCGCGAGTACTCCGGCTGGCGTCAGGAGCAGGCCGCGTGGCACGAGGGCGTGGCCCTGCTCAACCTCTCCCACCACATGTACGACATGTGGATCGAGGGCCCTGACGCAACGCAGGCGCTGGCCGACCACGGCGCCAACAACTTCGAGAAGTTCGCGATAGGCCAGGCGAAGCAGTACGTGCCGGTCACCCGCAGCGGCCACATCGTCACTGACGGGATCCTCGCCCGCGAGGGCGAGAACAAGTACCTGCTCAGCGGGATCCCCGCCGCGCAGCACTGGGTGCAGTACCACGCGGAGAAGGGCGGCTACGACGTCGGCTTCGTCACCGACCCGTCCTCCGCCTTCCGCCAGGGTGGCGGCGACCCGAAGCTGTTCCGCTATCAGATACAGGGCCCGCTGGCCGCGGAACTCGTCGGGCGCGCCTTCGGCGGGCCGCTGCCGGAGACGAAGTTCTTCCACTCCACCGCGGTCACCCTGGACGGACGCCCGATGCGCGCCCTGCGCCACGGCATGGCCGGCCAGGTCGGCTTCGAGTTCATCGGTCCCTGGGAGCATGCCGCGTACGTCCACGAGCAGTTCCTGACGGCGGGCGAGCCGCTCGGCCTGATCCAGATCGGGGCCCTGGCGTACACCTCGGCCAGTGTGGAGAGCGGCTGGATCCCCTCGCCGGTGCCCGGCATCTACACCGACCCCGATCTGCTGGAGTACCGCAAGTACCTGCCCCTGTTCGGCATCGAGGGCAAGCGTCCGCTGAACGGCAGCTACTTCCGCGAGGACATAGAGGACTACTACGTCTCCCCGTACGAACTCGGTTACGGGAAGATGATCTCCTTCAACCACGACTTCCTCGGGCGCGACGCCCTGCTCAAAGCCAAGGACGAGCCGCTGCGCACCAAGGTCACCCTCGTCCTCGAACCGGACGACGTCCGCACCGTGATCGGGCAGGGCGAGGATCCCGGCTTCGTGCTCACCTACGCCCGCCACCGGGTGGAGACCGCTGCCGGTCTGGTCGGTATGACGATGCAGACCGCGTCGGTCGACCCGGTGGGCACCGTCCTGGCCCAGACCCTGATCGACTCCGAGCACGCCGCACCGGGCACCGAGGTGACGGTGGTCTGGGGCGAGCACCCCGGTCCCGGCACCGACCCCGAGGCCGACCTCGGATTCCCCCGCGTCCGTGCCACCGTGCAGCCCTCCCCGTTCAACGAGCACGCGCGCACCCTCTACCGCCGCGACCGCTGACGACAGCCGATCGCCCACGCATCGCGCCGGCCCTCCGCGCCCTTGTGGTGGCCCGAGGGCGGCGCAGGTCCCTCACTTCTGCCTCAGCGGTGCCCCGGGTGTCCAGGAGACGGCACCTCGGACCAGAAAGCGAGACGAAAGACGATGACTCCCGCCAGCACGGCACGAACAGCGGTCAGCACATCACTACTTGAGGACTTCTCCCTGGAGATGACGGGTAAGGACGTCTCCAGACTGGAGGAAGCCAGTGACGCCATTCCCCAGGGCACTCGCATCAACGTCACCTTCCTCGGCAACGAGGACCTGCAGATGCGCCTGGACGCGGCCCGGGCGGTCAAGCGGCTCGGGTTCGTGCCCGTACCGCACATATCCGCCCGCCGCCTCGGATCGCGCGACGACTTCGAGCGCTTCCTGGCCGCGCTGCACGCCGACGGAACGTCCGACCACGTGTTCGTCGTCGGCGGAGACCCGGCACATCCCGAGGGCCCCTACGCCGACTCCCTGTCCCTGATCGACACCGGTCTGTTGCAGGAGTACGGAGTCCGGCACGTCAGCGTCAGCGGATACCCCGAAGGGCACCCCGAGATCGACGGCACCACGCTGTGGGCCGCGCTGTGTGCCAAGTACGCGGCACTCGCCGCGCAGTCCCTCGAGAGCGGCATCATCACGCAGTTCGGGTTCGACGTCGACCCGGTGCTCGCCTGGGTGGAAGAGGTCCGGAGCCGCGGTATCGGGGTGCCGATCAGGATCGGGGTGCCCGGTCCCGCCGGAGTGCGCCGGCTCATGGGGTACGCAGCCCGTTTCGGGGTCGGCACCAGCGCCTCGGTCGTCAAGAAGTACGGCTTCTCCCTGACCAACCTCATGGGTACCGCGGGGCCGGACCGATTCCTGCTCGACCTCGCCGCGGCCCACGATCCCGGCCGCCACGGCGAACTGAAGATCCACTTCTACACGTTCGGCGGGCTCAAGGCCACCTCCGACTGGGCCGCCCGCTTCCGGAAGGAAAGCCTGGCATGACCCTCACGCAAGACACCCCGGCCCGCACCGACCCGAGCAAGCCGCCCGCCCAGCAGGCCTCGCTCATCGTGCAGGGCGCCGACGCCACGGGCATCGTCGCCGCCGTGACGTCGGTCCTGGGCGCCCATGGCGCCAACATCGTCTCCCTCGACCAGTACTCCGACAACCCGCAGGGCGGCGCCTTCTTCCAGCGCACCGTCTTCGGCCTGGACAGCCTCCGGGTCGCGCTGCCCGCTCTGCGGACGGACCTCGACCAGCACCTCGTGAACACGTTCGGGCTGAGCTACACGCTGCGCGATCTGTCGGTGCCCAAGCGGGTCGCGATCTTCGCCTCGAAGTCCGACCACTGCCTCCTCGACCTGCTCTGGCGCCACCGGCAGGGTCAACTCCCCGTCACCGTCGCCATGGTGGTCTCCAACCACCCCGATGTGGCCGAGGACGTCCGCAGTTTCGGCATCCCCTTCTTCCACGTCCCCTGCCAGGGCGCGGACAAGTCCGCCGCAGAGGCCGAGCATCTGCGGCTGCTTCAGGGCAACGTCGACTTCGTCGTCCTCGCCCGCTACATGCAGATCCTCTCCGCCGACTTCATCGACAGCGTCGGCGTCCCGATCATCAACATCCACCATTCCTTCCTGCCCGCCTTCATCGGCGCCGGCCCCTACGCCAAGGCCAGGCAGCGGGGAGTGAAACTCGTGGGAGCCACCGCCCACTACGTCACCCAGGACCTCGACGAGGGGCCGATCATCGAGCAGGACGTCGTCCGGGTCACCCACGCCCACACCGCGGCCGACCTCGCGCGTCGCGGCGCCGACGTGGAACGCGCGGTGCTCTCCCGCGCCGTGTTGTGGCACGCCGAGGACCGCGTCATCCGCAACGGCAACCACACCATCGTCTTCGCCTGACGGCGGGACGCGGCACATCCCACGGACAGGGAAACCGCCCGGTGCAGGGAGCAGGCGGTCTTGTCGTGCGGCGCACCCCATGCGACCGAGCCGGCCGTTCCGACGGCCGACCGGTCACGGCGTCGTACAGCCGCGGCCACGGTGACCGCACACAGCACCCCTTTCACCCGGGCGAATCGTTCCTCATCACAAGAAAGCGGTTCGCCACCATGACCACCACGATCAACGGCACCAGCATCGCCCAGCGGATCCGTTCACAAGTCGCAGAGGAGGTCGCCACGGCTGCGCGTTCGGGGAGGATTCCCGGGCTGGCGACCATCCTCGTCGGCGACGATCCGGCCAGCGCCGTGTACGTCGCCGCCAAACGGCGCGCCATCAAGGAAGCCGGCATGCGCGACTTTCACCGTCTCCTGCCCCAGCACGCCACCCAGGACGACGTAGCCACGGTGATCGACGAACTGGCCGCCGACCCGCAGGTGTCCGGCATCCTGCTCCAACTCCCTTTGCCACGGCAGCTCGACGCGGACGCGCTGATCGACCGCATACCCGTCACCAAGGACGTCGACGGCCTCACCACCGCCAGCGCGGGCCTGCTGGCCCGAGGAGAACGTGGCCTGCGTCCCTGCACACCCAGCGGCGTCATCGAACTCCTCGACGCCGAGAAGGTTCCCCTCAAGGGCGCCCGCGTCGCCGTGGTCGGCTGGGGCGAACTCGTCGGCAAGCCTTTGACCCACCTGCTGCTGCGGCGCGGAGCGACCGTGACGGTCGCCCACGAATTCACCACCGACCTCGCGGCCGTCACCCGGCCCGCCGACATCGTCGTGGTCGCCACCGGCGTCCGTGGCCTCATCGGTCCCGAACACGTCGGGCCCGGCGCGGTCGTCATCGACGTGGGCATCCACCGCACTCCCTCCGGTCTGAGCGGCGACGTCCGTTCCGCCGAACTCGACGGCATCGCCGGTCGCGTCACTCCGGTCCCCGGCGGTGTGGGTCCCATGACCATCGCCATGCTCATGGTCAACACCCTGCGCGCGGCGCAATGGGGCGCCGAACGCGAGGCCGTCGTGGTCTGAGCGCACCGTACGGCGAAACCCCCACCGCTCGTTGCACGGCAGGCCACATCACAGGAGGTGCGGAATGGAGCGGTTCCCTCCCATGGCGCTTCTCGGCGGCCATCTCGCAACCGGTCTCATGGACGTCACCAGCGATCCCTCGGCGCTTGACTCCGAGGGCTTCTGGGCTGTCGCGGCGACTTTCGAGGGTCACCTGACGTGCGCCCGGTTCCGCGACGTGCGACAGGCCGAGTGCCACGGTCTGCCGGCGCCGCCGTGGCGCGGGCCGGGTGCCAGGACATGGTCCACCTCGCTCGACCGCGTCGCGTACACGAACGGGGTGACGCGTATCCGCGAGCACATCGCCGCGGGTGAGGTCTACCAGGCGAACCTCTGCAGGGTCCTGTCCGCACCGGTCGCGCCGGACGCCGATGTCGCAGCGCTGGCCGGACTGCTGGCGCGCCACAACCCGGCACCCTACGCCGGCGTCATCCGCATCCCGCGGTACGGCATCGAGGTGGCCACCGCCTCCCCGGAACTCTTTGTGCGGCGCGTCGGCAGGGACATCGCCTCGGGCCCGATCAAGGGAACCGGCCGGACCGAGGCGGACCTGCTGGAAAAGGACTACGCGGAGAACGTGATGATCGTCGACCTGGTCCGCAACGACCTCGGCCGGGTCTGTGTTCCCGGTTCCGTGACCGTCCCCGATCTGTGCGCCGTGGAAAAGCATCCAGGGCTCGTCCACCTCGTGTCCACGGTGAGCGGGCGACTGCGCGACGGTGCGGGTTGGCCCGAACTGCTGGCGGCGACGTTCCCGCCCGGATCGGTCACAGGGGCTCCCAAAGCGAGCGCCCTGCGGATCATCGCGGCACTGGAGACGTCGGCGCGCGGCCCCTACTGCGGCGGACTCGGCTGGGTCGACGCCGACCGCGGTCGCGGAGAACTGGCCGTCGGCATCCGCACCTTCTGGATCGACCGGTCCACAGGACTCCTGAGATTCGGCACGGGAGCAGGGATCACCTGGGGTTCGGAGCCAGAACGGGAGTGGCAGGAAACCGAACTGAAGGCGCGGCGGCTGCTTTCCCTCGCGTCAGCGGAACATCCGAGCACGTCTTCACGGCGCGGCCTTCGGGCGGAGCGGCCTTCGGGCCATCCGTCGGCACAGACCCCCTGAGCAAGGGTTGGCGCTGACGGCAGATGCGGGAATCCTGAGGTAAGCCGCGTTCAGGCGCGCTGTCGTTCCGGTTCGGAGCGTGAAGAACTGAAACGATCTAGGCACGTAGACTGAACTCCAGCGCTTAATCGTTCTAGAGGTGGGATGCCACCTTCTTGGCGACACCACATGGGCCGGGGGAGCCCAGCCCGAGGGAGAGGAAGTGTGCCGGCATGGGCCGTTCTGGCCGAGTGACGTTGACCGACGTGGCCAAGGCGTCCGGCGTGTCGCGGGCCACCGTGAGTTTCGTGCTGAACGACGATCCGCGCCAGACGATCTCGGCGGCGACCCGCGAGCGGGTCATGGAGGCCGCCCAGGACCTGGGATACGTCGCGCACGGCATCGCCCGCGCGCTGCGCGAGGGCTCGTCGCGCATCGTCGTGCTCAACGTCGACTGGGGCATGGAGGGCAACTTCTCCCGGAGCTACGTCCGGGGCCTGGACGAGGAACTGGCCGAGCACGGCCACATCCTCCTGGTCCGGCACGGTCACGCGATCCCCGAGGCCACGCAGCAGATGCTGGACACCATCGCGCCGAGAGCGGTGCTGCGGCTCGGCGAGGCCTACCTGCAGGGACACGAGCCGACCGAGGAGGACTGGGAGAGCGGGTTCGCCGCCAACGCCGCGCTGCAGATCCGCTACCTTGCCGAACAGGGCCACAGCCGGATCGCGATGAGCATGACCGACCGCGACTATCCGCTGACCGAGACCCGGCTCGGATTCGCCCAGGAGGCTGCCCGACGGCTGGGGCTTCCGCCCTTGGAGCGCTTCGTCGTTCCGCGGCCCCGTCAGGCCGGCGCTACCGCCGTCGAGACATTCCTGGCCGCCCATGCCGACGTGACCGCCCTGGCCGCCTTCGACGACGACATCGCGCTGCGTGCCCTGACGGCCCTGCGCGACCTGGAGCTACGGGTGCCCGAGGACGTGGCAGTGATCGGCTTCGACGAGACCGAGTACGGTTCCCTGTCGACCCCCGCACTCACCACTGTCCACATCGACGCCGAAATCCTCGGACGGATCGCGGCCCGCAACGCCCTCGGCCTCGACCCGGGCGCTCTGGCGCCCCCGCCCGGCCGGATCGTCGCCCGCGCGTCGGCGTGATCTCCCCAGGCCCGGCTGCCGAATTCCGGCGCTGGGCCCGCGGACACTGCTGGACAGCTCCGGCACGAGCGGATCCCTTTCCTGGTGACGGGAGTTCCGGCACCGCGCCTGCGGCAGGTCCTGGCCGTCGGCCTAAACCGTCAACGGTTTGCGACCCCCGTTCCATGATCGTCAGATTCACCGTTTCCGCATGCTGACTACCCGCCCCACCGGCCGGCTGACGGCGGTGGGGCGGCACAGGCTTCTCGACGGGCACGTCCTGGAGCCCCCGCCCAGGTAGTAACCGTGCTTCCGCTTGCCGTAGGGGGCCGCGCTCCAGCCATGGAAGGCCGCCGGCACGGCGCGAATGAGTACCCGCCCGTCTCGCCGGGCCTGACGATGCCCTTGAGGGCGATGCCGGCGGTGACGGCGTGGCCCAGGGACCAGGTCTCGGGCTGCGACACGCTGGCGGACATGCCCGTTTCCTCCGCGGCGCGGTGATGTCCACTTCACCAAGTGGCGCGATGACGGCACCGACCAGACCGTCCACGACTTGCTGCGGTGGCAGGTGCGGGAAGAAGGCGCGGCGGAAGGCGGACCCGACACTGGTGGTGCTCGACACCCACTCACCGCGCAGGTCGAGGCCGAGGCTCTCCTTGCCCATGTGCCCGCGCGTGAGAGCCCGCTCGGCCCCCAGAGGGTCGAGCCCGTCAGGCGGCTTTATTCAGCAGGAGTCAGATCGAGAGGGCCGGGCGAGGCCTGCAAGGTGAGAGCGAGCTGCTCGAGATAGCCGCGCATGAGTCCGACGAGGTCGAGCGCACCACCGCTCAGTACCCACTGGAGCTGCAGTCCGTCGCTCATGGCGATGTAGCGCCGGGCGACGGCCTCGTAGTCGATGTCGGCCCTGAGGAAGCCCTGCTCGGCGGTGCTGCGGAACTCCCCGGCGATCGCCCGCACCACTTGGTCGTAGTGGGTGGCGTACAGGACGTGAGCCGGGCTGGCGGGGCCGGCGGCCTCGGCCGACATCAGGACGAACAGCTCGATGAGTCCTGGTTGAGTGACCATGCGTTCCGTGATGCTGAGCATCACACGGAAGGGGCGGGTGTCGTCATCGGGCCGAGGCGCCTCCCTGGCCCAGGTGGCGAGCAGGTCGAAGCGGCGGCCTGCCACTGCGACGAGCAGGTGCTTCTTCGTGGGGAAGTGATGCCGCAGCCCGGGCTCGCTGAGGCCGACGTCGGCCGCGATCTGGCCCATCGACGTGCGGTGATAGCCGGCCTGGGCGAAACGCTCGGTGGCGGTGTCCAGGATGGCGTCCTGCCGGGCGCGGCCCACCGCGTAGCTTCCGGTTCTTCTCTGCCTCGGCATGGCGGCATCGTACCCAGCCGTAAAAACCATTGCCCTGATGGTTTTTACGGCCTACCCTGATCCAGCCGACGACGGACCGGCGGTTCATTCCGGTCGACTCGGCCATCACACCCGACCTTCGCGCGCCGTTGCCATGAGAGAGCGAGGACCCACATGGGCAAGGTGTGTCGCCGGAGCCTCAGGACAGACCATCCGTCTCGCCCCCGAGGTCCCTCCGCTTGATCGTCACGTTTCTCCAGGACCTCGGAGGTCGGCCACCTCAGGGCCGGAGAGTGGCGTACGAGCTCACCGCAGCTCCGGCGCACTTTTCCGCCCGCTGACACCGGCTCTGAAGCTGTCGGAGGCAGAGCCGGAGGCGCCGGGTCGCCGCCGCCGCGTCTTGGGCCCCCTCGGCTCACCGAGCATCACCCTTCCGTACAGCGGCCGTACCGGCAGTACCTCCGAGGGGTGTACCGGACGGCCGCGTCCCGCCCCGTCAGAAAGACGACATGCCTCAGCACGAGTGGACCGCACAGGTCATCGCCGCCTCAGCGGCTTCCCCGGCAGCCGCCCCCTCTGATGCGCCGGGACCCGGCATACTGCTGCGCACCGGTTTCACCGTGCGTGGGCCGGTGCGCAGCGCCCGCATGCTGATCACAGCGCTGGGCGTGTACGAGACGGAGCTGAACGGCACGGTCGTCAGCGACGTAGTGCTGGCCCCCGGCTGGACGAGCTATCACCATCGGCACCGCTACCAGACGTTCGACGTCACCGGTCTGCTGCGGACGGGCCCCAACGCCTGGGGCGCCCACCTGGCCGATGGCTGGTACCGGGGGCTGCTCGGATTCAACGGCGGCACTCGCAACCTGTACGGCTCGCGCACCGGCCTGCTCGCGGAACTCCACATCACCTACGCCGACGGGACCACCCAGACCGTCACCACCGGACCCGGCTGGCGCGCCGGCAGCGGACCGGTCGTCGTGACCGGGCTGTACGAGGGCGAGACGTACGACGCCCGCCTCGAACAGCCCGGTTGGAGCGCACCGGGATTCGACGACTCCGCCTGGCCGCCGGCGCAGGTCCTCGGTGGCTTCGACCCGTCCGTCCTGTTCCCCGCCGACAGCCCGCCGGTCCGCCGGGTCGACGAGTTCGGGCCGGTCTGCGTGAGCAGGAACGACCAGGGGCGCATCGTGGTCGACTTCGGGCAGAACCTGGTCGGCCGGTTGCGCATCCGGGTCCGCGGCGAGGCCGGCCACACCGTCACGCTGCGCCACGCGGAGGTCCTGGAGAACGGGACGCCGTCCGCTCGCTCGCTGGGGGGCGCCGAGGCCACCGACCGCTATGTCCTGCGGGGCGACGCGGAGGCGGAGGAGTGGGAGCCCCGCTTCACCTTCCACGGCTTCCGTTACGCCGAACTCGAAGGCTGGCCGGGTGAGTTGGGGCCCGGTGACATCGCCGCCGTGGTCCTGCACAGCGACCTGCGCCGCACCGGCTGGTTCGCCTGCTCCGACCCCTCCCTGGAGCGGCTGCACGAGAACGTCGTGTGGAGCATGCGCGGCAACTTCCTCGACGTGCCCACCGACTGCCCGCAGCGCGACGAGCGTCTGGGCTGGACCGGGGACGCCCAGGTCTTCGCCCCCACCGCCGCCTTCCTCTATGACGTCCGGGACTTCCTCGCCTCTTGGCTGCGCGACCTGGCCGCCGAACAAGCCGCGGACGAGGGCGGTGTGCCGCCGCTGATGAGCCCCGCGGTTCCGCTGCGTTTCCAGAGCTCCCCGCCGCCGAGCAGCAACCGGCCCATGGCCGGATGGGGCGACGCGACCGTCGTCGTCCCGTGGACCCTGTACGAGCGTTACGGCGACGCCGAGGTGCTCCGTGCCCAGTACCCGTCCATGCGCGGTTGGGTCGACACCGTCGACGCGGTCGCCGGACCGGGCCATGTGTGGGGCGAGGGCTTCCAGTTCGGCGACTGGCTCGACCCGACCGCGCCACCGTCGATGCCCCCGAGGTCGAGCACCTCCGGACCGCTGGTCGCCACCGCCTACTTCGCGCACTCGGCCCGGCTGCTGGCCCGTACCGCGGAGGTTCTGGAGGAGAAGGACGACGCCGTGCGCTATCACGCGCTGGCCGACGCGGTGCGCGAGGCGTTCCGGGACCGTTTCCATCGGGGCGGTGGCCTGCTCCACGAGGAGACCCAGACCGCGTACGCGCTGGCTCTGTGCTTCCGGCTGATCGACGACGACGCCGAACGCGCGCGAGCCGGTGAGCAGTTGGCCGCGCTGGTCGCCGCACGCGGCCACCGCATCGGCACCGGCTTCCTCGGCACCCCGCTGATCTGCGACGCGCTCACCGACACCGGCCACGCCGACTCCGCCTACCGGCTTCTGACCCAACGCGAGTGCCCCTCCTGGCTGTACCAGGTGGACAGCGGCGCCACCACGATCTGGGAACGCTGGGACGCCGTACTGCCCGATGGCGGCCTCAACTCCACGCCCCTGAACTCCCTCAACCACTACGCCCCCGGGGCGGTCGCCGACTGGCTCCACCGCACCGTCGCGGGACTGGCACCCGCCGAGCCCGGCTACCGCCGGATCCGGTTCCGCCCGCTTCCCGGGGGCAGCATCACCTGGGCCGACACGGCACACGAGACGCCGTACGGCCGCGCGGAGTCCTCCTGGCGGATCGCGAACGGTCAACTTCGGCTGGACGTCCTCGTCCCGGACGGCGCCACAGCCACCGTGGAGCTGCCCGGCAGCGCGCCCGCCGAAGTCGGCCCCGGCGGGCACACCTTCCGCATCCCCTGGCCCACCACCGCAGAGGACCTCCGATGACCGACCCGTCCTACCCCATCGACCCCGAACTCGCACCCCGTCTGGAGTTCGTCGCCCTGTTCGACTTCGGCGACTACGAGGCCGCACGCGCCGGCATGACCCGGGGGCTGGCCTACCAGCCCCCGTACGAGCCGCCCGTGCCGCTGACCGTCCAGGACGAGCGGGTGCCCGGGTCCGCGGACGCCCCGCCCGTCGCGGTGCGCGTCATCCGTCCCGCGGGCCCGGGCGAAGTCCCGGGGCTGCTGTACCTCCACGGCGGCGGATTCGTCCTCGGTGGCATCGCCACCTCGGACGCCGACGCCCGCCGCCTGGCAGCGGAGACGGGAGCGGCAGTCGTGCTGGTGGAGTACCGTCTCGCGCCCGAGCATCCCCACCCCGCCGCGATGGAGGACTGCTACGCCGCCCTGGAGTGGGTCGCCAAGAACGCGGCCGGTCTTGGCATCGACGAGAACCGGATCGGGGTCTTCGGGGAGAGCGCGGGCGGGGCCCTGGCCGCCGCGCTGACCCTCCTCACCCGGGACCGGGGCGGCCCGGACCTCTGCTTCCAGTGCCTGCTCACCCCCGTGCTCGACGACCGCCTGCTCACCGAGTCGATGCGCGCCTACACCGACACCCCCGGCTGGAGGCGGCCCGACGCCGAACTCAGCTGGGACCACCTTCTCGGAGAGGGCGTACGGGGAGGGGACGGCGTGTCCTCCTACGCGGCGCCCGCCCGCGCCGAGGACCTGTCCGGACTGCCGCCCGCGTTCGTCGGCGCCGCCCAGTTCGACCCGCTGCGGGACGAGGCCATCGCCTACGCCCAGCGGCTCGCGCAGGCCGCCGTACTCACTGAACTGCACCTGTACCCCGGCACGTTCCACGGCGCCAACCAGGGCAGCCAGGCCACCGTGGCCACCCGGATGAACACGGATGTGATCGCCGCCCTCCGCCGAGGCCTTCACCACCAGCACTGAGCAGCACCGCCGGCGACATCCGGTTGCGCCCGGCGAGGGACGCGGACCGCGGACTCCTCGCTCGGGCGCCGGGAGGACGAGGGAATCAGCGCGGAAGCCGCCAGGCCTGGCGGGGCTACTCCGCCACACACACGGCCGGCGTGGTGCCGGCTTCCTGTCGTGGCGAGGCTGCCTGGGTGCCGCACCACCAGGAGGTCCGCCCGAGTGACCCCGCGGCGGCATGAAGCCGTCGGTGCAGGGAGACGGTCCACCTGAGGTCTCTTCTCCGAACAGCGGTCCCGCACCGGGATCGTCTCGTCAGCCGTGCTGTGGCTCGCGTACCACGGCGATCTCTCCCGGTGCCACCGTCACCGAGCCGGGTACCGGCTTGCCGGTGAGGAGTTCGACCGCGTCCTCGGCGACGGTCACCTTCGCGCCGTAGCCCGCGTGGTCGATGAGGAACAGGTAGTCCGCGGACGGCGATCGGCGGCGCACCACCTCGACGCCCTCCGGTGCCGTGTGGACCGGCTCCACTCCGGCCTCGGTGTACACCGAGGCGAGGAGGGACGCGAGGGTGGCCGGGTCCGGGTGCGTGGCCAGGTACCAGGCCCTGCCCTCGCCGTATGTGTTCCGGGTCGCGGCGGGTACGCCCGCCATCAGCCCGTCGGTGTACGTCGTCACCGCCTCCGCTCCTGCCAGGCGCAGGCGTTCCGACCACAGTGAACCCGTACCGCCCCCGCTCAGTCCGATCGTCTCGCCGGGTTGGAGCGGGAAGTACTCGTCCGAACGGACGCCCAGCACTTCGCGGAACGCTCCGGGGTAACCCCCCAGCCGGACATGGCAGTTCTGGTCGACGACCCCGCTGTGGAAGCCGACCGCGAGGGTTCCGCCCCGCTCCGTGAAGCCCGCCAGGTTCGCCGCGCCCTCGTCGTCGACCAGGTACAGGCTCGGAACCAGGACCAGTCGGTACGACGACAGGTCCGCGTCGGGGCGTACGAAGTCCACGGCGACGCCCGCCCGCCACAGCGGCTCGTACCAGGAGCGCACCAGGTCCACATAGCGCAGTTCGCTGTTGGGCTGGGCGGGGAATTCCAGGGCCCAACGGGCGTTCCAGTCCCAGGTGATGGCGACCTCGGCCGTGCCGGTACTGCCACGCACCTCGGCCAGCGCCCCGAGGTCGGTGCCCAGTCGGACCACGTCCCGCCAGATCTGGCTGTCGGTGCCGGCGTGCGGAACCATCGCCGAGTGCCACTGTTCGGCGCCGGCCTTCGACGCCCGCCACTGGAAGAAGGCGATGCCGTCCGCGCCGTGGGCCACGTGTGCGAGGGCGTTGCGGCGCAACTCACCGTGCCGCTTGGGTCGGTTGACGGTGTGCCAGTTCAGCGCGCCGGTGGAGTGCTCCATCAGGAACCAGGGGCCGCCCGCCAGCGACCGCATCAGATCGCTGCTCAGCGCGATCTCGATCTCCGGCTCGCGGTCGGTGGACATCGTGTAGTGGTCATTCGCCACCACGTCCAGCTCGGGGGCCCAGCGCCAGTAATCCAGCGCGTCGGTGATCGCCATGAAGTTGGTGGTGACGGGAGTGGTGGGCGTCGCCTCCCGCACCACGTCACGCTCCGCCTTGTAGAGAGACAGCAGTTCGTCCGAGCTGAAGCGGCGCCAATCCAGGAGATGGGACGGGTTGGGGCCGGCGCCGCTTGCCCGCGGGGGCAGGATCTCGTCCCAGTCGTAGTACCACTGGCCCCAGAAGGTGGTGCCCCAGGCGTCGTTCAGCGCCGTCAGGTCGTCGGCGTACCTCGCACGCAGCCAGGCCCGGAACGCCGCCGCGCTGGTGTCGCAGTAGCAGGCGTTGTTGTGGCAGCCGTACTCGTTGTGGATGTGCCACATCGCCGGCGCCGGGTGGCCCGCGTACCGCTCGGCGAGCGCGCGCGTGATGCGCAGAGCGGCCTCGCGGTAGGCGGGGCTCGACGGGCAGAGCGTCTGGCGGCTGCCGTACGACAGCCGGCGGCCCTCCTTGTCGACCGGCAACGCCTCCGGGTGGGCACGGTAGAACCACGCCGGGGGCGCCGCGGTCGGGGTCGCGAGGTCGGCGGCGATGCCGTTCTCGTGCAGCAGGTCCAGAATCCTGTCCATCCGCGAGAAGTCGTACACGCCCTCCGAGGGCTCCAGCAGGGCCCAGGAGAAGATGCCGACGCTGACGAAGGTGACACCGGCCTCGCGCATGAGACGCATGTCCTCGGCCCACACCTCCTCGGGCCACTGTTCTGGGTTGTAGTCGCCGCCGTAGGCGATGCCGGGGACGGAGAGGACGGGTTTCGTGGTCACTGTGTGGCTCCGGGATGGGCAGACGTGGTCACTTGAGTCCGGACGTGGCGGTGCCGGCGACGAAGCCGCGCTGCAGGACCAGGAACAGGACCAGCGAGGGCAGGATGTACAGGATGGCGCCCGCTCCGACGACGGTGTACAGGCCGGCTCCGTGCTCGTTGACGTAGCCGGTGGCCATCTTCACGGCGAGCGTGGTCCGGTCGTCGTCCAGCAGCAGGGCGGGGGAGATGTAGTCGCCCCAGCTCCAGCTGAAGGACAGGACCAGGCTGGTGGCGATGACGGGCCAGGACTGCGGGAGGAAGATCCGCCAGAAGATGCGGATCTGGCCGCAGCCGTCGATGATCGCCGCCTCCTCCAGTTCCTTGGGCATGTTGGTGAAGAACTGCCGGAAGAGGAAGATCAGGTACGGCGCTCCCGCCAGCCCCCACAGCACCCACGGCACATAGGTGTTGGTCAGCCCGGCCTTGGCGAACAGCAGGTAGGTCGGGATGAGGGTGATGATCTGCGGCGTCATCATCGTGGACAGCACCAGGCCGAAGATGATCCGCTTGCCCGGCCCGCTCAGCCGGGCGAAGCCGTAGCCGGCCCAGGCCGAGGCCAGAGTGATCAGCACCGAGTAGATACCGGCGATCGTCAGCGAGTTGCGGGCGTAGCCGAAGAAGTCGAAGAGGGTCAGGGCGAGGTGGAAGTTCTCCAGGGTGGGGTGGTGCGGCCACCAGTGGATGGGCACCGCGCGCAGTTCGGAGGGGTCCTTGAACGCGCTGATCAGAAGCCAGCCGAAGGGGCTGAGCATGAGCGCCAGGAGCGCGACCAGGAGCATGTAGACGACTTTGCGTCGGGCCAGGACCATCAGCTGTCTCCGATCGTCCGGGGCTTGGTCTGTTTCTGCTCGGGATCCACGGAGTAGAAGACCACTCCCTTGCTCAGCCTGAAGACGAGGAAGGTGACGGCCATGACGAACGCGAAGAGTACCCAGAGCAGGGCGGAGGCGTAGCCGTAGCGGCCGTTGGAGAAGTACTGGGCGAAGACGTCGATCATGATCAGCTGGTTGCTCTCGGGCACGGCCCCCACTCCTTTGGGCGTGGGATCGACCGCGATGAGGAGTGGCAGGAAACTCTGAAGGGTCGCGATGATCTGGGTGACCAGCTGGAAGAACAGCACAGGGGAGAGGAGGGGCAGTGTGATCCGGGTGAAGGACTGCCACCAGTTCGCCCCGTCCACCCGCGCCGCGTCGAGCAGTTCGGCGGGGATGTCCTGGAGGCCGGCCAGCGAGATGATCATGACGTTCCCGCAGCCCCACACGGTCAGCGTGATCAGCACCCAGCGGGCGTACGGATCCTGCAGCCAGGCCAGCCCGTTGACGTCGAAGATGTCCAGCAGGCCGTTGGCGGAGCCCGAGTCACGGTCGAAGATCAGCTTGAAGGTGAGGGCGGCACCGACCGGTGGCACCACGGCGGGCAGATAGACCAGTGTGCGGAACACGCCCCGGCCGCGGATCGGCTGGTTCAGCAGCACCGCGAGGAACAGTCCCGCCGCGATGGTCAGCGGCACCGTGATCGCGGCGAACAGTCCGGTGCGGGCCAGGGAGGCCAGGGTGTCCGGGTCGGAGAAGACCTCCCGGTAGTTGGCCAGCCCCACATAGCGGGTGTTCGGGGACAGCCCGTCGGAGTTGGTGAAGCTCAGCCACAGCGCGTAGCCCAGCGGGAACACCGTCATGCCGAGGAAACCCAGCAGCCAGGGGCCGGCGAACACGTAGAAGGCCCCGGTGCGGCGGGCCCGCAGCGAGCGGGGGCGGCGCGTTCGCGTCGAGCCGGGCCGGGTGACGGCCGCCCGCATCGACGAACGCGCGTCCGGACCGGCGAGTTGATCGGTGCTCACCCCACCAGCTCCTTGCCCCGCGCGAGCTGTTCGTTGATCCGGGAGTTGAGCGTGTCGGCGATCTTCCCGGCGGATGCGCCGCCCTTGATCGCGTCCGGCAGCACCTTGGTCAGCACCGCGTTGAGGGCGTCCACCTGGGCGTACGGGCTGACGGGCAGCACCGAGAAGTAGGCCAGCTCCCGTTGCTGGACCTCGTAGGACTGTTTGTGGAACGCGGTGTCCCGCGGCATCTTCGAGCGCAGCGAGTTCAGTGAGGGGATGCCCCAGCCGGTGGTCGCGCGGTCCTGGGCGGGCTTGCCGCCGAAGTACCACTCGAAGTACTTCCAGGCGGCGTCCTTGTTCTTGGCCTCCTTGGGGACCCAGTAGCCGGTGCCGCTGAAACAGGGGCTGATGCGGTGGCTGCCGAGCTGTGGTGCGGGGGCGAACCGCGAGACCTCGGCGATCTTGGCGTCGCCGCCGATCGTCCCGCCGAACCAGTAGCCGTCGGTGGCCATCGCCATACGGTTGGCCTGGTAGGTGGGCCAGTCCCAGCCGTCCGGGTTGGGGTTGACGACGCTCGGGCCGATGTCGGCCTTCGCGTAGTCCAGGTACCACCGCAGTGCCTTGAGCGCTTCGGGTGAGGAGAAGTCCACCGTCGCCAGGTCCTCGGCGAACAGGCTCCCGCCGGCCGACGCGGCCATCCACATGACCTGGGTGAGGGGGCCGCCCAGAGGTGTGCCACTGAGGCCGTACACCTTCACCTTGCCGAGCCGGCGCTTGGCCAGGCGCTTGCCGAGGTCCAGCCACTCGTCGCAGGACAACGGTTCGGTGTCGCTGGGGAGTTCCAGCTTGGCCGCCTCGAACATGTCGGTGCGATACCAGAACATGCAGTCCTGCGAATAGTCCTTGGCCATGCCGTAGCGGGGGCCCGTGCCCTGCTTCTTGGTCGTGCCGTCGTAGCGCCACACGTCGTTGGCCGGGGCGAGGTCGGAGGGCTTGAGCGCGTCGCTCTTGGCGAAGTACTGGTCCAGGTCGGCCATCAGCCCCCGCGCGGCGAAGTAGGGCACGTCCGTCGCGCCGATACTGCGGACCACATCCGGCGGGTTCTTGCCGGCCAGCATGGCGTTGAGCTTGGTGACGTCGTACGTGACGATCTCAAGGTTCATACCGAGCTCGCGCTCGGCGTTCTGCCTGTCCTTCTTGGTCCAGGCGGTGTCCATGATGGTGAGCGTCTCCTTGGCGCCTTTGGCGCCGCTCCCCGAGTCGACGGAGGCGGCACAGCCGGGCAGGGCGGCGGTCGAGAGAGCGGCACCGGCGGAGGCGGTCAGGAAACGGCGCCGGTCGAGGGAGCCTCTGGATGAAACGGGCATGACGGTGAAGCCTTTCGCGCGGGTTGAGGGCAGGGGCGTGCGGGAACGGCGCTGCCGCGCGGGGGAGGACGCGCGGGGAGGACATCAGGGCAGGGAGAAGGAAGCGCTGTCGTGCGCCCAGGTGTGGTGTACGGCCTTGTCGGCTACCACCGAATGCACGGGTGCCGGCCGAGAGTTGATGGACCGGTGCTTCGTCTGTGCGGCGTCACGCCCCGAAACGCCTGCCACGAGAAACCGGTTGTGAAAACTTGCCGCGAACGCTAGGTGCGTCTCCGAGTGGTGTCAAGAGTTCGGAACATCCCAAAAGCATCGGTCCGACCGGGTGTTCATGTCCGACGACAGGAGCTTGGCGCAAGCCTCTTGACTCATCCGACGCGGCGGTGGCAATTTCTTGTATCGCTACAAGAAACCGGTTGCTAACACTTTCGACACCTCGAACAGGGCAGCCGCGGTCGGGATCGCCGCGCCACCCCTGCTCGCGTCCCGCAATGACACCCCGCCGCAACGCCCCGCATCCATCGCGCCCCCACGCACCTCTTCATCGACGCAGGAGCACCTCCGTGTCCCACGCCACCGCGGTCATCAACCTCGACATCGAGGGCCCGACGATCAGCCGCCATCTCTACGGCCACTTCGCCGAGCACCTCGGCCGCTGCGTCTACGGCGGCTTCTGGGTCGGGGAGGACTCGCCGATACCCAACGAAGGAGGCATCCGGCTCGACGTCGTCCAGGCGCTGCGGGCCCTGAACATCCCCAACCTGCGCTGGCCGGGCGGCTGTTTCGCCGACGAGTACCACTGGAGGGACGGCATCGGCCCCCGCGACCAGCGCCCCCGGATGGTCAACACGCACTGGGGCGACGTCGAGGAGAACAACCACTTCGGCACCCACGAGTTCATGGCCCTGTGTGAACTCCTCGGAGCCGAGCCCTACATCAGCGGCAACGTCGGCTCCGGCACCGTCCAGGAGATGAGCGAGTGGGTCGAGTACCTCACCCGCGACGGCGACAGCCCCATGGCCAGGCTGCGCCGGGTCAATGGCCGCGACGAGCCCTGGCGAGTGACGTACTGGGGCATCGGCAACGAGACCTGGGGCTGCGGCGGCAACATGCGCGCCGAGTACTCCGCCGACCTGGCCCGCCAGTACGCCACCTACTGCCGCGACCACGGCGACAACAAGCTCTACCGCATCGCCTCCGGCGCCTCCGACGACGACTACAAGTGGACCGAGACGCTGATGCAGCAGATCAGCTGTTTCGGCTGCGAGGCCACCCCGAAGAACTTCTTCCAGGGCCTGTCCGTGCACTACTACACGATCGCCGGCCCCTGGGAGGCGAAGGGCAGCGCCACCGACTTCGACACCGCCGACTATTACCGCACGATGGTCGCCGCCCGCAGGACCGACCGGATCCTCACCGGCCACTCCACAGTCATGGACGTCTACGACCCCGGCCGTACCGTCGGCCTGGTTCTGGACGAGTGGGGCACATGGTGGGACGTCGAACCGGACACCAACCCCGGTTTCCTGTTCCAGCAGAACACTTTGCGCGACGCACTCGTGGCGAGCACCCACTTCGACATCTTCCACAAGCACGCAGCACGCCTGCACATGGCCAACATCGCCCAGACCGTCAACGTCCTGCAGGCGATGCTCCTCACCGACGGCGACGCACTCGTACTGACCCCGACCTACCACGTCTTCGAGATGAACAAGGGACACCAGGACGCCACCTCGCTCGCCGTCCATCTGACAGGAAACGGCGCCCGACGCACCGTTGGTGACACGGAGCTGGAGACCCTGTCCGCCTCCGCCAGCGTCAAGGACCGGACGGTGCTCATCTCGCTGTCCAACCTCGACGCCGAAGAACCCGCCGAACTGACCCTGGACCTACGCGGCCGGTCCGTCAGTGAACCGAGCGCCCGCATCCTGACCGCCGACCGGCTTCAGGACCACAACACCCCCTGCACCCCGGACACGGTCAGCCCGCGCCCCTTCGACGACCTCAAGACGACCGACCAGGGCCTCTCCCTCACGCTGCCGCCCCATTCGTTCGTCACGGTCCACGCCCAACTGGACTGACGCAACATCAGTTTCGTTTCCCGCAGCCGCACTTCACCCCGACAAGGAGCCGCACATGAACACGAACCTGTCCCGTCGCAGAACCCTTCAGGCCGCGGGAGCCGCTGCCCTGGCCGCCGGCCTGACCTCCCTGACCGCCACGGCGGCCCACGCGGACGACGACACCACCCCCGAGCCGCAGCTGGTCACCTACCCGATACCGTCCGGCGTGGGGATCCAGGCGAGCTTCAAGGTGAGGGTGCGCACCGCCCCCGACGGCGAGTGGCAGACCCTCTCCTGCTACGCGCCGGGTACCAAGGAGATCAACCCCACCACCGGCTCCGGCAAGGTCTGGGGCTCCTCGATGGTGTACTTCGACTTCTGCGGGCCGGTCGAGGTGGAGGTCACCTACCTCAAGGGTGGCACCACCAAGGCCCGGGTGCGGCCGAACTCGTACGGCATCACGCCCGAAGTCGGCGGAGACACCGTGGTGTTCACGCTCGACGAGCCGAAGGACGTCATCGTCCAGATCAACGACGAGATCTTCGACTGCCTGCACATCATCACCAACCTGGTCGAGAAGCACGCGCCGTCCGCCGACGATCCGGACGTCCTCTACTACGGCCCCGGCCTGCACACCGTCCCCGGCAACATCCTCACCGTCCCCAGCGGCAAGACCGTCTACCTGGCCGGCGGAGCCGTCCTCAAGGCGCAGCTCGACGTCAAGGGCGTCGAGAAGGTGACCGTCAAGGGCCACGGCGTCCTGCTCGCCCCGACCTCCTCGGTCGGCGGTCTGCGCATCGAGAACAGCAAGAACTGCCGGGTCGACGGCGTCATCTTCCTGGCGAGCGGCATCGGCTTCGGGCAGGCCGAGAACGTCCACGTCCACAAGACCCGCGTGTTCACCTGGGGAACGTGGGGCGACGGCTACCCCATCTACTGCTCCAAGAACCTCACTTTCGACGGCTGCTTCGCCCGCACCTCCGACGACAGCTTCTCCATCTACGCCCACCGCAACGACTTCTACGGCGACACCAGCGACCTCACCATCAAGAACTGCACCCTGTGGGCGGATGTCGCCCACCCGATCCAGGTCGGCACGCACGGCGACACCGACAACCCCGACGTCATCGAGAACCTGCTGATCAAGAACGTCGACATCCTCGACCACCGCGAACCCCAGATGAACTACCAGGGCTGCATCTCCCTCAACGCAGGCGACTCCAACCTGATCAGGAACGTGCGCGTCGAGGACGTCCGGGTCGAGGACTTCCGCTGGGGCCAACTCCTCAACTTCCGGGTCATGTTCAACACGAAGTACAACACCTCGGTCGGCCGCGGTATCGAGGACGTCTACCTCAAGAACCTCACCTACACGGGCACCCACGCCAACCCGTCGCTGTTTCTCGGCTACGACGCCGACCACGCCATCAAGAACGTCACCTTCGAGAACCTCGTGGTCAACGGCGTCGTCATCGCCGACACGATGCGCAAGCCCGGCTGGTACTACACCACCGACACCGTGCAGTGGTACGCCAACGAGCATGTGACGAACCTGAAGTTCCTCACCACCGCCGAGGCCCAGGCGGCCGCCGCGTCCTGAGCGCCCTGGACCGTGCTCCCCGCGCGGAGTGCCGCAGAACCGCCCGTGTCCGGCCTGCTCCATCCCTCCCGCCCAGCACGCGGTGGGTCCTGCGTGACCAGGCCGAAGTTCACCGCCACGTCAAGAGGAGCCGGAACCCGTATGACCGATCCGCTGACGACCTTCAGCCCGGGTGAGGGCCGAAGGCCCCCGAGGGCCGCATTCCGCTCGGACGCTCCCCGGCTGATTCTGGACGGCGACTGGAGGTTCCGGCTGTCGCCGTCCACCGCCGAGGCGCCGACGGGCATCGAACGGCCGGACTTCGACGACTCCGGATGGGACGAGCTGCCCGTCCCCGCCCACTGGCAGTTGCACGGTCACGGTGCCCCGATCTACACGAACATCGCCTATCCCTTCCCCCTGGATCCTCCGTACGTCCCGGACTGCAACCCCACCGGTGACTACCGCCGGGCCTTCGACCTTCCCGAGGAGTGGGGCGGTCCGGGGGCGGTCCTGCGCTTCGACGGGGTGGACTCCTGCTTCACCGCCTGGCTCAACGGGCGGGAACTGGGGTGGTCCACCGGCAGCCGGCTGCCCACCGAGTTCGACGTCACCGGGATCGCCCGGCCGGGCCGCAACGTCCTCGCGGTCCGTGTCCACCAGTGGTCTCCCGGCAGCTACCTGGAAGACCAGGACATGTGGTGGCTCTCCGGCATCTTCCGCTCGGTCACGCTTCTCGCGCGTCCTCTGGGAGCGCTCGACGACTTCTTCGTGCACGCGGACTTCGACCACACCACAGGCCGCGGCACCCTGCGCGTCGACACCTCCGCACCCGCCCGGCTGACCGTCGAGGAGCTCGGCCTGCGGGACGTACCCGCCCAGGGGCCGTACGACGTCGAGGCGGTCGAGCCGTGGACGGCCGAGACTCCCCGGCTGTACGCAGGTGAGCTGCGGGCCGGGGGAGAGACGATTCCCCTGCGGTTCGGCTTCCGTACCGTTGCGGTCGAGGACGGGCTGCTGAAGGTCAACGGCCGACCCGTCCTGCTGCGGGGCGTCAACCGGCACGAGTTCCACCCCGACCACGGGCGCGTCCTCGACGAGGAGACCATGCGCGAGGACATCGTGCTGATGAAGCGCCACAACATCAACGCGGTCCGCACCAGCCACTATCCGCCGGACAGCCGGTTCCTGGAACTGTGCGACGAGTTGGGCCTGTGGGTGATGCTGGAGTGCGATCTGGAGACGCACGGCTTCTCCCTGCTGGGCGACTGGCGCGGCAATCCCAGCGACGACCCACGCTGGCGCGAGGCGTACCTGGACCGTATGCAGCGGACGGTCGAGCGGGACAAGAACCACCCCAGTGTCGTCATGTGGTCGCTGGGCAACGAGGCCGGTGACGGCTGCAATCTCCAGGCCATGGCGGAGTGGGCCAAGCGGCGCGACCCGGACCGGCCGCTGCACTACGAGCACGACTGGGGCAGTCGCTACACCGACGTGTACAGCCGTATGTACACCTCCCACGAGGAGCTCGACGCCATCGGGCGACGCGCGGAGGAGCCGCTCGCCGACCCGGTCGCCGACGCGCGGCGGCGCGGGATGCCGGCCGTCGTCGTCGAGTACGCCCACGCCATGGGCAACGGTCCCGGCGGACTCGCCGAATACCAGCGCCTGTTCGAGAAGTACGAACGATGCATGGGTGGCTTCGTCTGGGAATGGATCGACCACGGCCTGCGCCAGGACGGTCACTTCGCCTACGGCGGCGACTTCGGCGAGGAACTGCACGACGGCAACTTCGTCTGCGACGGCCTGGTGTTCCCCGACCGCACCCCCTCGCCGGGCCTGGCCGAGTACAAGAAGGTCGTGGAACCGGTGCGCATCACGATGGCACCGGACGGCATCGAGATCGCCAACCTCCACGATTTCCGAGACCTCTCCCATCTGGTCCTGACCTGGTGTGTGGAACACGAAGGGGAGAAGACCGCCTCCGGCGACCTGCCGCTTCCGGCGATTCCCGCGGGCAGCCCTCCGGCCCGGTTGCCGTACCCCACGACGGACACCACCGGCACACTCACCGTCAGCGCCCGCCTCGCCAAGGACGAGCGCTGGGCCGCGGCCGGCCATGAGATCGCCTGGGCCCAACGTGTCCCCGAGCCGATTTTCGCGCGCCGACCGACCCGCGGGACCAGGCCCGACCCCGGCCTGTTCGACACCCGCACCGGTCGGCTGACCCGGCTCGGCGACCTGCCCGTCACTGGCCCCCGACTCGACCTGTGGCGGGCGCCGATCGACAACGACCGGCTCGGCCACGATCCGGTGGCGGACACCTGGCGGCGCTTCGGCCTGGACCGTCTGCACCACCGCCTGCTCGGCATGGACACCGAGGACGACACGCTGGTCGTACGTACCAGGGTCGCCCCCGCCGGCACCGACCTCGGCATGTACGCCACCTACTACTGGCAGGACACCGACGAGGGACTGTGCCTCACCACCGAGATCGAACCGGACGAAGGCTGGCAGGACGTCCCGCTGCCCAGGCTCGGACTACGGCTGGCCCTGCCCGTCTGGATCGACCACGTGACCTGGTATGGGCTGGGCCCCGGGGAGGCGTATCCGGACAGTCGCCGCGCCGCACGCCTGGGCCGGTACAGCGGCACCGTGGACGCGCTGCAGACTCCGTACGTCTTCCCCCAGGAGAACGGCAGCCGGGCCGACGTCCGCTGGGCGGAGCTCACCGGCCCGCGCGGGGGACTACGCGTCACCGGTGACCCGACCCACCACCTGACCGCCCGCCGCTGGACCAGCGAGGACCTCGACACCGCCCGGCACACCGACGAACTCCGGCCCACAGACGCCGTACACGTCAACATCGACCTCGCCCAGCACGGACTGGGGTCCGCCGCGTGCGGCCCCCGCGTCCTGCCGATCCACCAGCTGACCGCCCGGTCCGCCACTCTCAGCGTCACGTTGTCGGAGATCCCCGGCAGGTGATCACCGAGCCGCGTCCACCGGCCGGTTCACCCCTCAGGCACCCCCCCACAGTTCGACCGAATCGACCTCGCCCCCGATCAGAGCCGTTCGGGCCCGTCCGATGGGAGTCGCACATCCCATGAGCCGCAACGATCGCCCCCCACATGGTCATGACACACCCCAACTCCTCCCTACCGAGCTGCTGAGCCGACGAGGCATCCTGCGCGCCGCCGGCGGAGTCGCTCTCGCCGGCGCGCTCGGTGCCGCCGCCGTACGGCCCGCCATCGCCGCGCCGTCTGTCTGGGCCCACCCCGGCGGGCTGCACAACGCCGGCGACATCAACCGCGCCAAGGTCAGAGTGGCCGCGGGTGCCGACCCGTGGTACTCGGGCTGGCAGCGCCTGGTCAACAACTCCCACTCCGCGTCCACCTGGACGGCCAACCCCCAGTCCATCATCTACCGGGGAAGCGGGACCTCGAACAACTATCCGGTCCTCTATAACGACATCGCCGCCGCCTACCAGAACGCACTGCGCTGGCTGATCAGCGGTGACACAGCACACGCGGACTGCGCGGCCGCGATCTGCAACGCATGGTCGAGCACGCTGACCTCGATCCAGGGCACCACCGACGCGGAGCTGGTCGCCGGCATCCAGGGCTGGCAGTTCGCCAACGTGGGCGAACTGCTGCGCGACTACAGCGGTTTCGACCTCGAGGCCTTCCAGCAGATGATGCTGAACGTGTTCTACCCGATCAACCACGGCTACCTGAGAGACCACAACTTCGCCTGCATCACCAACTACTGGGCCAACTGGGACCTGTGCAACATGGCGTCCATCATGGCCATCGCCGTCCTCTGCGAGGACGGCGCCAAGTTCGACGAGGCCATCACCTACTTCCAGAGCGGCGCGGGCAACGGCTCCATCGAACACGCCGTGCCGTACCTGTACACCGACGACAACGGCTACGGGCTGGGCCAGTGGCAGGAGGCCGGCCGCGACCAGGCCCACAGCATCATGGGGGTCGGCCAGATGGGCACGCTCTGCGAGATGGCCTGGAACCAGGGCGTCGACCTGTACAGCGACGACAGCAGGAGGTTCTTCCAAGGGGCCCAGTACGTCGCCAAGTACAACATCGGCCAGGACGTACCGTTCACCACCTACAGCTGGGGCAGCGGCCAGAACTGCGCGTACAACGAGCAGACCGTGATCTCCGAATCCGGCCGCGGGCAGATCCGTCCGGTGTGGGCGATGCTCCACTTCCACTACCACGGACGCATGGGCTGGAGCGACGAGTATCTCGCGTCCATGTACTACGACTTCGTCGGAATCGAGGGCGGCGGCGGTGACTACGGCTCCACCAGCGGCGGCTACGACCACCTCGGCTTCGGCACCCTGATGTACGCCAAGTAGTCCCGGGCGGCCCCGCGCTCCCCCGCGGGTCCGCCCCGTCACACCGTGCACGCAACGCCACACCCACGCAGGAGTATCTCCGTGCCCGACGCCAGCCCCCCTGCCGAGACGGTCGTCGAGGTGGACACCCGCGCCCCGGGCACCGCCATCTCCCCCGATCTGTTCGGCGCGTTCTTCGAGGACCTCAACCATGCGGCGGACGGCGGGCTGTATGCCGAGCTGGTGCAGAACCGGTCCTTCGAGTACGGTCCGGCCGACCGTCCCGATTGGCACTCCCTCACCGCCTGGGAGCTGCTGGAGCGGGAAGGCGCCGCCGGATCACTCACAGTCTCCACCGACGACCCGCTGCACCCGGCCAACCCGCACTACGCCGTGCTGACCAGCACCAGCACCACTGCCGGTGCGGGGCTGCGCAACGAGGGGTTCGACGGCATCCCGGTCCGGGCGGGGGAGACGTACGACGTGAGCGTCTTCGCCCGCCTGGCCGGGGGCACCGCCGTCCGGCTGGTCGCGCGGATCGAGAGCCGGGACGGCAAACATGTGCACGGGCAGGCGGAGTTGGGCCCGCTGGACGGCTCCTGGAGGCGCCGCACGGTGCTCATCACCTCTGAAGTCACCGACCCGGACGCCCGCTTCACCCTCACGGCCACCGGCCCCGGCACCGTCCACCTGGACCTGGTCTCACTCTTCCCGCAGAACACCTTCAAGGGCCGTCCGGGCGGCCTGCGCGCCGACCTGGCGCAGGCGATCGCCGACCTGAGACCGAAGTTCCTGCGCTTTCCCGGTGGTTGCCTCGCCCACGGACAAGGACTCGGCAACATGTACCGCTGGTCGGAGACCGTCGGCCCGCTGCATGAGCGCAGGCAGCAGTTCAACATCTGGCGCTACCACCAGTCGATGGGCCTCGGCTACTACGAGTACTTCCAGTTCTGCGAGGACATCGGGGCCAAGCCGGTGCCCGTGGTCCCGGCCGGGGTCTGCTGCCAGAACAGCGACGTGCCCGGACAGGTCGGTATCCCCGACGAGGAGATGGACGCCTACGTCGCCGAGGTGCTGGCGTTGGTGGAGTGGGCCAACGGCCCCACCGACTCCTGCTGGGGCGCCCTGCGTGCCGCCGCCGGACACCCCGAGCCGTTCGGCCTCGAATACCTGGGCGTCGGCAATGAGGACGCCATCACCGACACCTTCCGCGACCGCTTCTCCCGCATCCATGACGCCCTGCGCGAGCACCATCCCGAGATCACGGTCATCGGCACCCTCGGCCCGGCGACCTTCGGCGAAGACTGGGAGAAGGGCTGGGCGTTCGCCCGTGAGCGGAACCTCCCCGTCGTCGACGAACACTCCTACAAATCGCCGCGCTGGCTCCTGGAGAACTCCCGCCGCTTCGATCGCATGGACCGCGAGGGCCCGCACCTGTACATCGGCGAGTACGGCAGCTGGCGCAACGACGGCCGTAGCGCCCTCGCCGAGGCCCTCTACATGATCGCCATGGAGCGCAACGGCGATGTCGTCCGGATGGCCTCCTACGCCCCGCTGCTCGCCAAACGCGAGCACACCCAGTGGCTGCCCGACCTGATCTACTTCGACAACACGCACGTCTGGACCACCCTCAACTACCACGTCCAGCAGATGCATTCGCTGAACTCGGGCGACACCGCGCTGCCCGTCACGGCCACCGGAGCGCCCGAAGCACCGGCCGTCCAGGTGAGCGACCGGCACGACATCCGCATCGGCACCGGATCCGACACCCGCGCCGAGTTCACCGACGTCCTCTGCGCCCCCCTGGGCGAACAGCCCGCACCGGCCCCCGATTTCCGCACCTGGGATACGCGGGACGGTACTTGGGATCTGAGCGGCGAGACCGCGGCCGGATCGGGCGCCGGTTTGCTGCTCACGGACGCGGTGCGGGGAGCGTCGTACGCCTTCTCCGTGCGGGCGAGGAGGACGGACGGCGCCGAGGGGTTCGTCCTCTGCTTCACCGGGACGACGGCCGACCGCCGGTACCAGTGGCGGCTCGGCGGCTGGGACAACCGGGCGACCTGGCTCCAGCGAGTGGACGACGGCGTGGGGGAGGACCTCGGCGAGCGGGTGCTCGAAGGTGTGCAGAGCGGGCGTTGGTACGACCTGCGGGTGGAGGTGGACGGACTGCGCCTGCGCTGCTTCCGCGACGGCGCGCTGCTGCACGACGTCGAGGACGTCCGGCCGGACCCGGAGGTGTTCGCCGTCTCGGCCGTCCGCGACAGCGGCACCGGCGAGGTCATCGTCAAGATCGCCAACACCACCCCCGACCCGGTCACCGTCCGCCTCCGCCTGTCCGGAGCGGAGGGCACCACTGGCTACGACCGCACGACCCTCACCGTCACCCCGGACGCCACCAGCCGATACGGGCCCGCCCCGGCCACGCCCGCCCACGACCGGCTGACCGGCCCGGTCTGCGCCGTGCCGGGGCACTCCTTCACCGTTCTGCGTACGGACGCGCGGCTTAACATGCCAGTGGGTTCCCGGACCACAGACCAGGGGCGAGCGTGGTAACGATCCAGGACGTGGCGAAGGCGGCCGGAGTCTCGCCGATGACCGTGTCGAACGTCATCAACGACCATCCGAACGTCCGCCCGTCGACGCGCGAGAAAGTCCTGGAGGCGATGGCCCGGCTCGACTACCGGGTCAACGTCGCCGCCCGCAACCTGCGCAAGGGCCGCACCGGGATCATCGGTCTCGCCGTTCCCGAGGTCAACAGTCCCTACTACGGACGGCTCGCGGCCGCCATCGTCGCCGCCGCCGAACGGCGCGGCCTGCGGGTGAGCATCGAGCAGACCGCTTCCCGGGAGAACGAACTGGACGCGCTCTCCCTGTCCCGCAACCACCTGTACGACGGGCTCATCCTCACCGCCGCCGGCATGAGCCAGGCCGACGCCGAGCGGCTCAAGGTGGAGCACCCGGTGGTCGTCCTCGGCGACCGGATCTTCGGCGGTCCCGTCGACCACGTCGCCATGCCCAACCTGGAGGCGGCCCGGGCGGCCACCAGCCATCTGATCGAGCGGGGCTGCAGGCGCATCGCGTTCCTGTGCGGGGCGCTGGAGGAGGTCGACACCTCCAGCTTCCGCCTCACGGGCTACCGGCAGGCGCTCGAGGGTGCGGGCCTTCCCGTGGACCGCGCCCTGATCCAGCAGGTGGACCGGCTCGGCATGCGCGAAGGCGCACAGCGCGCCCGGGAGATGACGGAGAGCGGGCTCGACTTCGACGGAGTGTTCTGCATCACCGACTCCCTGGCCATGGGCGTGCTGCGGGGGCTGGCCGACGTCGGCATCCGGGTGCCCGACCAGGTCAAGGTGATCGGCTTCGACAACGTCTCGGAGAGCGAGTTCTTCATCCCCTCCCTCTCCACCGTGGACCCGGACCACGACGGCATGGCCGAGCGTGCGGTCGAGCTCCTGGTCCGGCACATCGAGCAGACCGGGCCCTCGACGCGGCACCAGGACTACGTCGGCGACTTCGCCCTGGTGGTCCGGGAGTCGACGGGCGGCTGAACACGCCGCGCCGCACGAGCAGGAACCACGAGCACGAACAAGGGAGAGCCCTGTGAACCCCGTGGCCGACGCGCCACTCTTCCGCGACCCGGTATACGACGGCGCCGCCGACCCGGTGGCCATCTGGAACCACCAGGCCGGCGAATGGTGGCTCGTCTACACCAACCGCCGCACCACCGCCCCCGGCCCAGGCGTCTCCTGGGTCTACGGCACCGACCTGGGCGTGGCCGCATCCGCGGACGCCGGCCGCACCTGGACCTATCGCGGCACCCTGACCGGCCTGGAGACCGAATGGGGCCGCAACACCTTCTGGGCGCCGGAGATCATCTGGCACGACGGGCTGTACCACATGTACGTCAGCTACATCCGCGGCGTGCGCGACGACTGGAATGGCGCCGCCTCCATCCGCCACTACACCAGCCCCGACCTGATCGACTGGACCCATCACGGTGCTCTGGATCTCGGCTCCGACCGGGTCATCGACGCCTGCGTGTTCCCGCTGCCGGACGGCGGATGGCGCATGTGGTTCAAGGACGACACCCACGGCTCGCTCACCTGCGCCGCCGACAGCCCCGACCTGTACCACTGGCGGCCCATCGGCCTGGCGATCGGCCATCGCCCGCACGAGGGCCCCAATGTCTTCGAACTCGGCGGCTATTACTGGATGCTCGTCGACGAGTGGCGCGGCCAGGGCGTTCTGCGGTCGGACGACCTGACCATCTGGGAACACCGGGGCCTGATCCTCGACAAGCCCGGCAGCCGCCCCGACGACGGGACCATCGGCCTCCACGCCGACGTGGTCGTCCAGGGTGAGACCGCGTACGTCTTCTACTTCACCCACCCGGGTCGCGTCGCCCCTGTCACCGACGACGACGGCACCTACACCACCCGCCGCTCCTCGCTCCAGGTCGCCGCCGCACGGGTCGTCGACGGCAGCTTGCGCTGCGACCGCGACGAACCCGTACGGCTCGATCTGTCCGCTGCTTCCTGACCGGCGGAGCGCCGTTGGTCAGTTGAGGGTCCATTTCTGGTTGGTCTGGCCGTTGCAGGTCCACAGGATCAGCTTGGTGCCGTTGGCGGTCGCCGCCTCCGAGGCGTCCAGGCAGAGGCCGGACAGGTTGTTGGTGACGGTGCCGTCGGAGTGGACGGTCCATTTCTGGTTGGTGCCGCCGGTGCAGTCCCAGATGATGACCTTGGTGCCGTTGGTGGTGCCGCTGTTGTCGGCGTCCAGGCACTTGTTGCCGTAGACGACGAGTTCGTCGCGTGTGGTGTGGGTGAAGGTCTGGTTCTGTCCGCCTGCACAGTCCCAGATCTCCGCCTGGGTGGCGTCGGTGATGGTGTTCTTGGCGAGGTCCACGCAGCGGTTGGAGGCCGCGCCGACGAGGGCGGTGCCGTCGGTGCCGGGGATGTCCTGGACGCGGATGGCGTCGATGTCGGGCGTGATGCTGCCGGAGACGGCCGCGAAGCGCACGGTGTTGGTGCCCTTGGCGAGGTGGGCGAGCACGGACACGGTCCGGTAGGTCGAGGACGAGCCGGTTGGCGGGAAGGAGACCACGTACGTGTACTGGCCGCCCACCTGGATGGTCGCCTTGCCGGCCGTGCTGCCGCCGTTGGCGTAGGTGACGTCGATCAGCTTGGTGCCGGCCGAGGAAGCGGTGACGCCGGTGAAGGCGGGCGTGGTGGCCGTGGTGGTGTCCTCGTACGTGGCTCCGGACGCCTCGGTGCCGGAGACGGTGAGCAGGACGGCGTCGTTCGCGGGCACAGTGGTGGTGTAACCCGTGGTGAACGAACCGGCGTTGGTGGCGCTCCACACGTCGCGTACGGAGGCGGCGGCCGAGGTGAGGCCCAGGTCGGCCCAGCGGACCGTCATGGACGCCGCGGAGCCGGTGCGGTTGAGCAGCAGCACCGCGCGCTTGCCCGTGCCGGCGAGGACCTTGCCGTACACCTGCAGATTGCGGGTGTCCTCGGCGACCTTGACGCCCTGCAGCCCGCGCGGGTCCTGGTCGATGGCGAGGACCTCGCGGTTGGTGAGGATGTCGCGGGTGGTGGTGCTCATCGTGGCCAGGTTGTTGCCGGCGAGCAGCGGGGCGCCCAGGATCGACCACAGGCTCATGTGCAGCCGGTTCTGGGCGGCGGTCAGGCCGCTCATGCCGGTCATCATCATGTCGGGGTCGTCGTAGTAGCCGGTGTGCTGGGCGGCCGGGTGCAGGGCCCGGTCGAAGTTGGTGAGCATCATGGCTGTCGTGGGGGTCTGGCCCCACAGGATGACGTCGGTGCTGGTGCGCCACAGGTCGCCGTAGCCGGTGGCCCAGTTCCACGGCAGTCCGCTGCCCCACTCGCAGAAGGACAGTGCGAGCTTGTGGCCGGTGACGGCGGTGGCGGCCTCGTTGGCGGCGGCGATGGCCTTGTACGTGGCCTCCTGGTCGAGGCCCTCCACCCGGCCGCCGCACCAGTCGATCTTGACGTAGTCGAAGCCCCAGTTCTGGAAGGTCTCCAGGTCCTGCTGGTAGTGGCCCTCCATACCGGTGTTGGGGGCGGCGGCACGGGTGGTGGGGTAGTAGTAGCCGCAGCCGTTCTTGCCGGCGTCGGTGTAGATGCCGGCCTTGAGGCCCTTGCTGTGGATGTAGTCGGCGACGGCCTTCATGCCGCTCGGCCACAGGCCGGCGTCGACGGCGATGGTGCCGTCGGAGTTGCGGGCGCCCTGCCACCAGCCGTCGTCGAGGTTGACGTACTGGTAACCGGCTGCCGCCATCCCGGAGGAGACCAGGGCGTCCGTCTGCTGCTTGATGACGCCGGAGTCGATGCTGCTGGCGAAGCTGTTCCAGGACGCCCAGCCCAGCGGGGGAGGGGTGACGGCCGTCTGCGTGGTGCTGACCGCGGCCGGCTCGGCGTGCAGCGACGCCGGTGACTCGCGGTCGGCCACGGCCGTCAGACCGGCCAGACCGAGGGCGAGGGCGAGGACGCGCACGGTGACGCGTCTGGCCCAGCCACGCGCGGAGGTGTGGGACATACGGGTGCCTTCCATGGTCAGTACCCGACCCGGAAGGTCGCGTCCTGCCGGTCCGTCGTCGTGGAGATCGGGTCGATGCGCAGCACGTAGTTCGAGTGGCGGATGTAGCGGGTCGGGTAGTTGTACGACCGGAACGACGCCCAGCTCGCGTCCGCGAGGCCCGGTGTGCGGTAGAAGGTCGCGTCGGCGGCGAACGTCGACGTGCCGTCGTTCACGTCCAGTTGGAGCGCGTAGTTGTAGTGCCGCAGGTAGCGGGTCGGGTAGTTGACCGACCGGAAGGAGACCCCGGAGCTGTCGGCGAGCCCGGGGACCAGGGTCCACAGGGAGTCCTTGTACGGCTCGATCGGGTACGTGTCGATCCGGCCCACATAGTCGGAGTGGCGGACGTAACGGGCCGGGAAGTTGTACGACTTGAGCCGGTTCCAGGCCGGGGTTCCCCACTTCGCGAGGAGGTTGTTGTACTCGGTCGTGGTGATCGTCGTGATGCCGCAGTGCTTGGAGTTGACCGGCTGGGTATAGGTCCTCTGGTCGAGGGCCGTCCAGGTCCCGGAGGCGAGACTGCCGGTCTGCCAGGCGTAGAAGACGCCGTTGGGAGTGTAGGTGTCGCCCCAGAGCCACCAGGTGCCGGAGTTCAGGGACTTGACCAGCGTCGGTGCCTCGGTGCCGCCGTGCGACACGCCGGTGCTGTACTCGGTGAAGCTGCCCGGGTTCAGGGAGGTGGATCTGGCCCCCCTCAGCGTCTGGCTCCCCTTGAAGTAGAGGTAGTTGTAGCCGTCGACGCCCACGGCCAGGTCGCCGTCGATGACGTCGTAGCCGGGGTCGAAGAACACCTGCGGGGCGGAGGCCGTGACGAAGTCGCTGGTGTAGTTGATCATGATTACGTTGTGCCCGCTGCTGTTCACGGCCGAGTAGATCACGCCGTACTGACCGCGGCCCGCGTCCCAGAAGGCCTCGGGCGCCCAGCTGTGGGTGTTCATGTCGTGCAGCTTCATCCGCCGGTAACCGGTGAACGTGCGCAGGTCGGGGGAGTCCCAGACGTGGATGTACTGACTGACGTAGGTCCAGTCGGTGCCCTTGAGGTCCGTGGCGAGCACCACGAAGGTGCCGTCCTGCTTGCGCAGGATGAAGGGGTCACGCAGGCCGAGGTCGCCCGCGGTGGGGGTGACCACCGGGTTGTTCTGGTTGAGCGGCGTCCACTCGAGCGCGTCGGGGCTGACGGCCAGGTGCAGGCCGTAGTCGGTGCCGTCGCCGAGGTTGGTCGACTCGGTGAAGTAGCACATCACGTAGGCCGAGTCGGCGGCGTAGGCGGTCCCGGCACCGAGGGCCAGTGCGCCGGACATGGCCAGGGGGGTTGCTGCGGCCATGCCGAGGAATTGGCGGCGGGAGGTGGTCATGCGTGCTCCAAGGGGGGTGTGCGGCCCATAAATTCAGCAAGCGTCGATCGATATACCGAACATGGTTCGGTGAATCGGTCAGAAGGTAGGGCGTGGCCATGCGCGCGTCAATCACCTGGAACATCATTGGTGCAATCCGTGCGCACGGGGGGCCACCCTCCCCGGGACAGCAGGGACAACCCCATGGTCTTCTTCACCCTGCGCTGAGGCGTGGGACTGTCGCCACATGCAACGCCGGCACCGCCTGGATGGCGCCGCGCACGCCCCGTTTCCGCAGCCTCAAGCGTCCATCGCTGTCTGTCCGACTCGTCACGGTCCGCCACGACCACCTCCGTGGACCTGCCGCCCCGGCCCGGCGCCAGAGCGAGGTCCTGGCGGCCGCGGAGCAGGAGTTCCCCACGCCCCGCGATGGGTGTACGACACTTCGCGGGAGTGCACGACGCACAGCGCGAGCTGGACGTTCCGGGTCTGGGGATCGGCGGTCAGGCAGAGGGAGGGGGCGGCATCGCTGCGCAGCAGACCGTCGAACTCGTATGACGCCCTGGGCATGGGTGCCGGGCTCACCCGGTGAGGCGGAGGGCCCGGACGCGGTGCCGGGTGGCGTGGTGGGGCTGGAGGAACTGTTGGCGGGAATACCCCAGGTGGGGGTGACCGAGCCGGGCTGACCGCTGTCGTCGGACCAGTTGTGGGCGGCCAGGACGGCCACCAGCAGGGCGAGAGAGGTCAGAGCCACGGCGGCGGCTGCGCGATGCCTCTTCTCGGTAGCGGTGCGGTGCCGGACGCCTGCGGTCGGACCCGTCGTCCCCCGTTCCTGTGGGGGTGCCCATTCCTCGGGGCCGCCCCGGCCGGGGCGCGTAGCCAGATGGCGGCGGCCTCCCCGGCCGAGGACCGCGTCGGCGAGCAGGACTCCCAACCCGCCTTCGAAATGCTCGAGTTGGTCGGCGGCGACCCGGCAGTAAGGGCACCGCGCCAGATGCTGCTGGACAGTCCCCTCGGGCTGGGGGCTCTGGTCCGCACGTGGAGAGGGCCACGACTGGGGGGCGTGGCCCTCTCACGGGGTCCTGCAGGGGAGCGCGGTCTGTCTCTGCCGGCCTGGCCGGAAGGCTCAGGGGGATCCGCTGCTGGTCAGTCCTTTCCGGTGAGCCGCCAGATCTGGTTCTTCTTGGTGGTCAGCGTGCTGCCGGTGTCGCACGTCCATTGGTGGACGAGGGCGCCCGGTGCGGTGGAGATGTCGCTGACGTCGACGCACTTGCCGCTGTGGACGGCGACGAGCTGGTAGTCGTGGCTGTTGCCGAGCGCGGTCACCGCGCGCAGGGTGAACCGCTGGTTGTTGCCGTCGTTGCAGGTCCACTGCTCGACGATGGCGCCGTCGGCCGTCGAGAGATTCGCGACGTCCAGGCACTTGCCGCTGAAGTGGTTGACGACGGTGTAGGTGTCGGTCGTGCCGGTGACGGGGTGGAAGTCGAAGACCTGCTCCTGGCCGCTGCCGCAGGTGTTCTGCTGGTACTGGGTGCCGTTGGCGGTCGACTGACCGGGGTCTTCGAGGCAGAGCCCGCTGTGCTGGGCGACGGCCGTGGAGGAGAACCCGGTCGAGGCACCGATGTGCAGGCTCGTCGGTGCGAGGGAGACCTGGTCGAGGTGGGGCGCGGAGCTGGACCGCATGGGCTGTCCGATGTCGCTGCCGCCGCCCGAGTAGACCACGCCGATGGTGGTGCCGTCCCAGTTGTACAGCTGTGAGGCGGTGAACTTAACGGTGTTGGCGCCCTTGGTGAGGGTCACGGGGACGGTGTAGTTCTGGAACTGGTTCCAGTGCAGGGTGCTGGCGAAGTTGACGCGGGTGGCGGTGCCGCCGTTGACGCTGACGTCTGCGTGCTCGGCGTACAGGTCGGGGTTGTAGTGGTTGGAGGGCAGTTCCTCGGCGTTGGCGTAGCGCATGGTCATGGCGTAGGTGCCGGCCGTGGGCGCGTTGACGTTGAGGGTGAGGGAGTTGGCGGTTCCGTTGCCGATGCCCTTGACGACGCCACCGTTGGCCTGGGTGTAGGTGTTGTCCACGGCCGCGGTACCGGTGAGGGTGCCGTTCTCGGCCTGGTAGGTGACGACGTTGCCGGTGGTGATGGGGTCGGTGGCGCTGAACGGGGTGACGGCCAGGTCGTCCAGGGCGAGGGTGCCGCTGGTGCCGGTCACCTTGACCTTGTTGATGCCGCCGTTCAGGTACACCCGGTTGGTGGAGGTGGACCAGGCGCCGGTCGTCGCGCCGGAGAGGGTCTGGTCGTTGACGGTCTTGCCGTTGACGGTGAGGTCGGCCTGGCCGGTGTTGCGGAAGCGGGCGGTCAGGTCCGCGTAGCCGTCCCGTGCGGAGTAGACCCAGAAGGTGGCGGACTTGCCGGAGGTGAGGTTCACCGCGCCGGCGCCGGACTGGCCCTGGGCGGTGTAGGTGGCGGTGGCGCTGTCGGAGAGGTTGGCCTGCTCGGCCTCGTAGAGCGTGGTGCCCTGGACGGAGGCGTCCTTGTACTGCAGGTCGATCTTGTCGATGATCGCGTCGCCGACGGTCGTCGCGCCGTTGTCACCGGTGGTGGCCAGGCTGATGGTGTGGCTGCCCGCGGTGAGGTGCACGGTGGCGTCATCATGTCCCCACACCACCCACTGGAAGCCCACCGGGATGTCGATCCTGGTGGAGGCGCCGCCGTCGACCCGCGCGTAGATGTTCGTCGGGCCCGTGACGTCGGCGTCCTTGGCGTAGCTGTTGCCGAACACCGACAGGTTGTAGTCGCCAGTGGTGGGGACGGAGACGTTGAAGGAGATCACCGTGGTCGAGCCGGTCCGCAGGCCCCCGACGTCCTTGGTGCCCGAGGTGGCGAACTTGCCGACGTTGCCGGTCGTGCCCTCGGTGTTGATGTTGTAGCCGCTGCCGCTGAGCGTGGCAGTCTCGGCCTCGTACGTGGCCCGCCAGGTGCTGTCGGAGGCGGTGCTGCTGCCGGTGCCGCCCGGGGAGACGATCACCTCGTACGCGGACATCGCGTCGAGGGTGATGGGCACGGTGATCGAGCCGTCCGAGCCCACGGTGACGTCGGCGTCGGAGAGCCGGGTCGGGGTGGATGCCGCGCCGATGTAGCCGCTGTAGCGGTCCTGGAAGACGCTGACGTGCACGGTGCTTCCGAAGACGGCCGGGTCGATGTTCTTGATGACCGTGTCGGAGGCACCGCTGGTGCCCCCGCCGGCGAGGATGACACGGGCCTGCTTCTTGGCCGTGTCCAGACTCGCCAGGCCCTGCAGGGTGTAGGCGGCGTTGGCCCCGGTGCTGGTGACCTTGACGGTGTTGCCGCCCTTCATGGAGCTGTACCAGTTGTACAGCCACCACTGGGCGTTGGGCGTGTTCTGGGCGGCTGCGGAGTCACCCAGGTTGCCGTTGATGTTCCAGTACGGCAGGTTGCCGTCGACCTTCTCGTCCTCGATCGCCCCGATCCACTGGACCATCTGGCCGGGGTCGGTCAGGTGGTAGCGGTGGGCGTACTCGTTGAGGTTGACGGGGATCGGGGAGGTGATCCCCGCGGCGGTCTCCGCGGCACGGTAGGTGTCGACGGTGCTGCGCACGTCCGCCGGACTGCCCAGGGTGTGCCAGGTCGTGACGTCGGGCAGGCAGTTGTTGGCCTTGCAGTAACTGAGGAAGCCGTTGAAGGCGAAGGAGCTGTAGCTGGAGAGGTTGGGCCCTGCCAGCCGCGCCGCGGGCCAGATGCCCTTGATGAAGTTGTAGGTCTGGCGCCACTCGGAGTTGAAGTTGGCCAGCGTGGTCGAGTTGCTGCGCATGCCGCTGAACCAGTTGAGGTCAGGCTCGTTGTAGGGGATGAAGACGATGTGGCTCGCGTACGGGCTGGCCATCGCCTGCTGGACCTGGGTCCTCATGGTGTCCTGGTAGGCCGCGTAGCTCGTGCGTTCGTAGTTCGCGCGGTACACGTCCGTCATGTAGATGAACTCGTCCCCGCCGCCGCTGTCCACGAAGGGCTTGGCGATCTCCAGGGCGTCCGAGCCGGGGTGCTGCTGACCGTCCTGGTACTTGGTGTTGGTGGTCTTCAGCCCCATCCCCTCGATGAGGTTGTTGGTCGGCACGTCCTGACCGTAGAGGCCGTACAGCGCCCCTGAGGCGCCGCCCCGGAAGGCTCCGGTGGTGGTGCCCAGGTCGACGGTGAGGGCGGGGGTGGCGGCGGAGGCAGGCGTCGCCATCACGGTGGTGACGCCCGCTATGACGGTCAGCGAGAGCAGCGACTTGGCGATGCCGTGGAGAAGGTGTCTCGTGGTCGAGCGTCTTTGCCCGAGTCTTGGCATGTGCTTATCTCCCTTCAGGGATAAGGCTGGTTGTTGCTGCGCCGGCCCCCGTGCCGGACGTCTGGATGGGGTGTTGCCCGCGGGCCGGCGGGCGGTGGTGTCTCGCCCCGGTGTCCGCGCGGTGAAGGTGGTCGCGGGCGAGCAGCAGATAGCTGCTGGCGGTCCAGGTGTAGGCGCGGTCGCGTAGCCCTTGACCGGTCAGGGCGTCGAAGTTCTCGGCGAAGCCGGAGGTTTCGCACAGGGCGCGGAAGCGGGCGCTGATCTCGTCCGCGAGGTGTTCGTGTCCGGCGCGGCGCAGGCCGTCCTCGACGAGGACGGTGGCGGGGGCCCAGATCGGGCCGCGCCAGTAGCCGTCGGGCTCGTAGTGAGGGGAGCCGGGGTGTTCGGTCGCCAGGCCGAACGCGGTGAGGTGGGTCTCGATCCGTTCGGCCAGCCGGTCGCGGACCTTGGCGGGCAGGCGGGCGCCGAGCACGATCGGCATCAGGTCGAGCAGGCTCGCGCTCGGGGAGAGGGCGCCGCCGTGCGCCGGGCGGCTCAGGAACCGTTCGCCGTCCCACAGCTCGTCCAGCAGAGCGGCCTGGATGGCGTCGGCTGTCTCGGTGCGGCGCCGGGCGTCGTCCGGGAAGCCCAGTTCGCCGGCCAGCCGGGCCAGTTCGTCGAGCTGGAGAATCAGTATCGCGGCGAGGTCGGCGGTGACGGCGAGGCGGCCGGGGTCGAAGGTGGTGGCGTTGTCCCAGCCGCTGTCGTTGCCGTGCTGGTAGTGGGGCAGGGCGGCGCCGGGTGCGCGCCGCGCGGTGAGCCAGAAGTCCGTCCAGCGGGTCAGCCTGTCGTACGCCTCGGTCAGTTGCGCCGGCGTGAGCGGCTCGGGGAGCCGTCGGCGCAGCTGGCCGAAGGCCCAGCCGTGGATGGGTGGTTTGACGAAGTTGTAGAGGACCTCGGAGTGGGTGACGGAGTCGGGCAGCGCGCCGCTGTCGTCCTGGTGGTCGAAGGGCAGCGAGAACTGGTCCCACGCAAGGCCGGGGCAGCCGGGCGCCAGGGCGAGGGCGTTGAAGCAGTGGTCCCAGCTCCAGACCTTGTCCATCCAGTGCTTGGACATCAGCACGGCGGGCCGGGGGACCAGTCCCGCCGGGCGCACGGTCGCTGACCACACCACATAGGCGGCGAGTTGGGCGGCCGGGGTGGCGGTCGAGCGCCACGGGGCGACCGTGTCGACGCACTCGGCGAACGACTGCCGCGCGGCCTCCATGACCTCGCCGAACGTCGACGACGAGCGGAAGGGCAGTCGCGCACTGTCGAGTTCCTCGACCGCGACCTCCCACGAGCCGTTGGCCCCGGCGGTGACCGTGAGACCGCGGTCAACGGGGCCCAGGGCCTGGGCGCCGGACACCTCGGAAACCGTGCCGGACAGCACGGTGATCCGGTAGCGGCGCCCGGTCTCGTAGGAAGTGAACACATGCGCGTCGTCCACCGGGTCGCGGTAGAAATACGTCCCGCTGAAGGGGGTCAGGGCGTGTGCCGTCGCGGTGATACCGAACCCGAGACCGGTGCCGTGCACGCGTACGGTGTCCGGCGACTCGTAGGCCAGGTCGATGCGCCCGTCCGTGCCGGTCCAGCTGAGCAGGCCCGGGGTCGCCTCGACGCGGGTCTCGGCGCGGTCGCGCGTCGCCGGGTCCAGGGGGACCAGGCGCAGGACGGCGTGCATGCCGTTCTGGTGCGAGACGAGGTGGAGGTCCTCGGCGCGTGTCTTCTCCGCCAGCACGGGAGAGATGCCGAACCAGGATCCGTGCGCGCTGAAGGGGATGTCGTGAACGGAGAAGGGCGGGCCGGTTGGGGCGGCGGTCATGAAGCGGGACTCATTTCTTGAGCGGGGGCGGTCGGCGGTCTGCCGGGCGGGTCGACGGCGCTCGCGCGGCGGCTCATGGAGAGCGCGGCTGCGTGCGGGCGGTCCGGTGTCAGTCCTTGACGGCACCGGCGCTCACGCCGGCGGCGACATAGCGCTGGGCGAGGACGAGGATCACCGTGGCGGGCAGGGAGGCGACGACGGCGGTGGCCATGATGGCGTTCCACTGCTGGTTGTTGTTGCCGATGTAGTGGTAGATGCCGAGGGTGATCGGCTCGTGGGTTCCGCCGTTGGCGAGGGTGTTGGCGAGGACGAAGTCGGACCAGGACCACAGGAAGGCGAACAGGGAGACGGTGACGACGGCGTTGCGGCTCATCGGCAGCACGATCGACCGGAAGGTGCGTGCGGGTCCGGCGCCGTCCATCTGGGCGGCCTGGAGCAGTTCGCCGGGGATGCCGGACATGAACGCGGTGAAGATGAGGACGGCGAAGGGGACGGCCAGGGTGGAGTCGGCGACGATCAGTCCGGGCACGGACTGGAGCAGGCCGAGTTGGAGGTAGATGGCGTAGAAGCCCATCGCCATGATGATGCCGGGGATCATCTGGGCGGCCAGCAGGATGAAGCTCAGGATGCCGCCGCCGCGTGGGCGCAGCTTGGCCAGCGCGTAGCCGGCGGGTGCGGCCAGCGCCACCGTGAGGGCGACGGTGCCCAGGCCGATGACGAGGCTGGTGCCGAGGAAGGGCAACTGCTGGTCGACTACGGCCCGGTAGCCCTCCAGGGTGGCGTGGGCGGGGAACAGGTCCGGCGGACTCTTGCGCATGTCCTGGTCGCGGGTGAAGGACACGTTGAGCATCCAGTAGACCGGGAAGAGCATGATCGCGGTCAGCAGGAGGCCGGTGGCCGTCTTCCCCCAGGTCCGGCGGCGTCGGTTCAGGACTGTCTGTGCACTCGTCATGCCAGTGCCTGCTTTCGCTGGACTCGGACGTAGACCAGTCCGAAGACGAGGGCGGCGACGACGAGCAGGTTGCCGACGGCCGCTCCGGGGCCGAAGGCGGGCAGCAGGTTGCCGAAGCCGAGCTGGTAGGACCAGGTGGCGAAGGTGGTGGAGGAGTCGGCCGGGCCGCCCTTGGTCATGATCCAGATGATGTCGAAGACCTTGAGCGTGTAGACGAGCCCGAGCAGCAGGGGTCGACTGGATCACGTCAGACGGACAGCTGC